>DAHXJB010000193.1:0-9829 GCA_027372455.1 Chloroflexota bacterium
CGGGCCGGCGGCAGCCCGAGCCGTATCGTTGTCGGACTGAGAGAGGGTCGAATCGTACAGGTAGATCGCCCCGCTTCGGGCGCCCTCTCTGGCCGCCGACGTGAGGGTGTTGTAGGCGTTGAACGCAACCCCCAGCTCCAGAATGCCCATGATCAGGGTGATCACCAGGGGCAGTGTGAGAGCAAGTTCGAGGGTGGCCTGTCCCCTTGCCCCAATCCATGACTGGGGCTTCGGGGACTGCCACACCGTGTGTATGTCACCTCTAGCTTTGGCGCGCCATAGGCGGATAAAGCTCTTGATCCAACTCATTTGCCTTCCCCAAGGCCAGGACGGCCCAGAGGAACTGTGTCACGAATCATGCGGTTAGCAAATGGGAGGATCGTACTAAGGGGAAGCAGAAGAAGTTACGAAACTGTTGCGAGGGTGCCGGTGCCCCAGGGCACCATTATTGAGGTTTTCGTTTCCTCAGGAAGGCAGGGATGTCCAGATCGTCTTGCCCGAAGATCTCTCTTGATCTGCGTGGATCGACGAAATCCCGAGGTTCCCGTCGAGGATTCAGCTCGCGTTGCTCCGGCGGCGCCACACCGTCTCGCTTCATGCTTTCTTCGAGAGAGGAGTCAAGCCTGGCAAAGGTGTCACTCACCTTTACGTCCGGCTTTCTTGTTACGGCATTGCCGAAGCCGGTCGCTATCAAGGTCACCTGCAGCTCCGCCTGAGGCTTTGGATGGATCACGGCGCCCATTATGATGTTGGCCTGAGGGCTGGCAGCCTCGCTTATCAGGCTGGCAGCCTCGCTTACCTCTATGAGGCTCATGTCAGGACCACCGGTTACGTTGATCAGAAGTCCCGTCGCACCGGTGATTGACACGTCAAGCAGTGGACTGGCTATGGCCGCCTGGGCAGCCTGGACTGCCCTCGTCGGTCCCTTTCCCTCCCCGATGGCCATCAGAGCGGTGCCCGCGCCGGTCATGATGGTCTTCACATCGGCGAAGTCCAGATTGATCAGTCCGGTAACGGTAATGAGGTCGGCTATACCCTGCACACCCTGCCGCAGGATGTTATCGGCCAACCTGAACGCCTCCAGCAGCCCCATCCGCTTGTTTGCCATCGCGAGCAGGCGGTCATTGGGGATGGCGATGATGGCGTCCACCCGCTCCTTAAGGACCTCATAGCCCTCGTCGGCTACGTCACGTCGGTGCCGTCCCTCGAAGGTGAAGGGCAGCGTCACCACCGCCACCGTGAGGGCACGGTTCTTTCGAGCGATCTCGGCGATCACCGGCGAAGCCCCGGTACCGGTGCCTCCGCCCATGCCGGCGGTTATGAAAACCATGTCGGCGCCGGCCATGGTCTCCTCCAGCAGGTCCCGGCTTATCTCGGCAGCACGCTCCCCCACCGTGGGGTCGCCACCTGCCCCCAGCCGCTTCATCGCCTTTCCGCCGATCGGTATCTTGTGGGTGGCGAGCGACATCTCGAGGGCCTGGGCATCGGTGTTGACCGCGACAAAGTCGACGCCCCGAATCCCGGCCTCTATCATCCGGTTCAGGGCGTTATTGCCGCCACCGCCTACGCCGACGATCTTGATCTCCGTGAAACCCTTAGCCTCCGTTTCAACCTCGCCGGACACTATCTTCCCGACGATCGGACCGTTTCGAATCGGTTCCGAAAGCCGCTCTGGATCAAATCCACCCCGCAGTTTAGCCACGAGACAACACCTCCCTCGCAAGAGAAAGATAGGTCTCGGCTGCCTTCTCAGCACCAATATAGTTGAACACGGAGGTGCCCGACGACGCGGCCTCTAGAATCTTGCTGTTGGTCCCCACCTCGGTGACGAAGACCTGCGCCCCCCACCGCTCACGCAGATAGGCGCTTACCAGCTTCTCCTCCTTCAGCCGCCGATCCAACTTGCTGAGTAGGATACCTGCAATCTGCAGCTTCGGGTTCAGGTATAGGATCTCCTCAATGCTGTCCTGCATCATCTGCAGTCCCTGGAGAGAGAACAGCCTAGCCTCGGTGGGTATCACCACCTTCTCCGCTGCCACCAGGGCGTTAATCGTGAGCAGCCCGAGCGAAGGGGGCGTGTCGATGAGGATGAAATCGTATGAGGTCGGGATCGATGCCAGTTGATCCCTGAGTCGCAGCTCGCGCCCAAGCTTGTTCATCAGCGCGGCCTCGGCACTGGCCAACGACAGCGAGGAGGGCACGAGGTCGAGGCGAGCCTTTCCGTTCTCGGCGATGCTACCTATGGGCAGGTGGACCTTGCGGTCAAGCAGCGACTCGGCGATGCTGGTCTCCGTCTGATCGCCCAGCCCAAAGGCCGACGTCAGGTTGGCCTGGGGGTCCATATCCACCAGAAGTACCTTGTGGCCCATCTGAAAAAGGGCCGCACCCAGATTAGCCGTGGTGGTTGTCTTCCCAACACCGCCCTTCTGATTGGAGATAGCAATAATCGAAGTCATCGGCCCTCTCTTGGGACCACCTCATTAGGAACACGCGGACGAAGATCAGTAAGAGGCAGTCATAATCCTAACATAGGCTGTCAACAACGGCAACGGGCAATCTGTAACCCCTTGGATCTACAGCCAGGCCAAATACTCGAACGGAACCGCGCGTCGATCTCCATCCTGAGGCAGTCGTTCTTGTTCATTACGCCCGCCGTGGGTTCTCAGACAACAGGGCACGAGCTTGTGCAACATCTCGTCCAATCTGTTCCACGAGGGCCGCCGGCGACTCGAAGCACCGCTCATCCCTCAACCGAGCCACGAAGTCCACCACCATGGGTTGATCGTACAGTTCTCCCTGATAATCGAGCAGATGAACCTCGATCTGCCGCCTTTTCCCATGAAAAGTTGGACGCACCCCGATGTTTGCCACCCCTTCGTATAGCTCGCCGGAAGCAGTCTCTACCCAGACCACGTAAACTCCGTCGCGCGGCACACACATTCGTTGCTTTGGGGCGAGGTTGGCGGTGGCGAAACCAAGTGTCCTCCCCCTGCCGTCACCTGACACCACATGGCCACGCAGCCTGTATCGACGGCCGAGCAGCTCTGCGGCCTCCCGGACCTGGCCCTCCGCCAGCAGCTGCCGGATCCGACTGCTGCTGACCACCTTTCCACCGATCTCGACTGGCGGAAACCGAAAGACTTCAAAACCGCTTTCACGGCCGATAGCGGCCAACCTTTCCGGGGTGCCGCTTCTTCCCTTTCCGAGCGCGAAGTCGCTCCCAATCCACAGCTCCCGCAACCGGAACCGGTTTGCTAGCAGATCCAGGAACTCTTCGGGCGTTAGCTGAGACAGCGCCGCCGTGAACTCCATCACGACGACCTCAGCCACACCGAGCGCCTTGATCGCGGAGAGGCGGTCCTCAACCGCCGCTAGATGCGCGTTATCGCTCTCGGGACGCAGCACGTCTTCCGGATGAGGCGAGAAGGTGACGCAACCGCTGGTCACACCCAGCTCGGCCGCGCGCCGGGCGACGGTACTGATCAGCGCCTGATGGCCAAGATGAACCCCATCGAAAACCCCGATGGTGACTACAGCGTCACGAGACCGTCCCATGATTCCCTCTGTCATCCCTCGGTCACCAGCACCAGCTTGGGCTGCCAAGCGCCATCCCGTGGCTCTGCCAGCCCGAGGAACTCCCCTTCGACTGAGTAGACCCTCACCGGCCCCTCCTTTGGGAAAAAGCCGGCAACGGGCCACCGTCGGCCGCCAGCCATGTCGGCGGCATGCACTGTGGACACCACGACCGCGGGAAGATGAGCCACCGCCACATCCGTTGGCATGATCAGGCTGTCCAAGTACTCGAACTCAGCGGCCAGCCGCAATTGGTCGATTCCAACCCCATCGCTACAGCTGAAAGAGCCGCTGGCTGTTCTAACCAGAGCGCAGAGATGGCCGCCCACTCCTAACTTCTCCCCCAAATCCCGCGCCAAACTGCGTATGTAGGTCCCCTTGGAGCAGAGCACAACCACGCTCAAGGTGGGTGGCTCCCATCCGACGACGGCCAACCCTTTGATGGAAACCCGTCTCGGGGCCAGACTAGCGAATCCACCCCTTCGCGCTATTTCGTAGGCCTTCTTCCCCTGTAACTTGATGGCGGAGTACTGGGGAGGAACCTGATCGATGTCGCCGAGAAGGGTTGCCAGCGCGGCCACCACCTGGTCCAGCTTCGTGCCGGAGGGGTCCCTGGCATATAGCACCCTGCCCTCGGCGTCATCGGTATCCGTGGTGGCGCCAAGCACCACGTCGCCGCAGTAACACTTGTCCTGGTCTGCCAGATAGTCCACCAACCGTGTGGCTCGGCCGACAGCCACCAGCAACACCCCAGCCGCGGCTGGGTCCAGCGTCCCGGCGTGGCCAACCCGACGAACCCCGGTCAGCCGGCGCACCAGTTGAACCACGTCGTGAGAGGTCCACCCGTAGGGCTTTACGATATTCAGAAACCCCTCAAGCCCCGCTCGCCTGGTGCCGTTCACGCCCCGGCTGCCACCCTCTCGAGACGCCTTCGTCCTTCCTCCAATAGGAGGCTCTCCACGCGGTCTATCGGGCCCTCCAGAGTGCAGCCGGCCGCACGCACGTGGCCACCACCCCCAAAGCTCTTCGCCAGGGCGGCGACGTCCAGCTCTCCCGTGCTCCTCATGCTGACTCTGACCTTCCCTCCTTGCTCGCTGAACAGGAAGGCCGCGCCCGCCTCGGGCACCCCGGCGATGAAGTCCACGAGGCTGTCGGCATCCTCCAGAGTGGCATCACACTCCGCCAACATCTCGGCGGTTATGTCAGACCACACCAGCCCACCATCAACCTTAGTCCGGCTGAGCACCCGACCCCAAAGGCTCAGTGCCCGGGGCGACCTGGTGTTGAAGATCCGCTCGCTGATCCCGGACAGAGATGCCCCGCGTTCCATGAGGCCGGCGGCCACGCGGAGGGTTCGGGACGACGTCGAGGGGATTCTGAACCCGAGTGTGTCGGTAACGATCCCAACCAGGAGGCAGGTGGCAACCTCTTCCGGGATCGGCAGGTCCTCTTGCTCAATCAGCTCCGCCAACTGCTGGCAGACGGCAGGGGAGGAGGGCTCGAGCAGGTTAATCTGGCCGAAACGGGTGTTGCTTGGGTGGTGGTCGATGTTGATCAAAGGAACCGACTCGAACTTGCTCCTGTTCTGGCTATAGAGGGCCCCAAGTCGGGTCGGATCGCTCGCATCCAGGGAGATTATGACGTCCGCGGCCAGCAGGGCAGCCCTCGTCGCTTCGCCATCAGCGGTCTCGGATCTGTCCGGGGAGTAGACCTCCACCGATTCCCAACCGGGCAGAAAGTGGTAGCTGGCAGGAACCGGCCCGGGGCTGATGGCCCGCACCTCTCCCCGGGCAAGCCTCATCGACTTGGAGAGAGCTAGGAGCCCAGACAGCGCGTCACCGTCAGGATCGACGTGGCAGGTGACCACCACCCTTTTCCCGCTCCTCAACAGAGGAAGCAGCACCGGCTTGTAACCAGACTCCACCGTCTCCTACTCCTCTCCTTTGTGGATCTCGCGGAGGATCTCCAGGACGCGGGCGCCCTTTTCTATGGAGGTGTCCAGCTTGAAGCTCAACTCCGGCACGTGCCGCAGTCGAAGCCGGCTCGCCATCTCCCGTCGGAAGTACCCGGCGGCGTGGCGGAGTGCCAGCATCGTCTGCTGGATCTCATCCTCGCTCCCCATGATGCTAACGTAGACCGTCGCGTTCCTGAGATCGGCGCTAGTGTCCACGTTGGTGATGCTTATCATCCCCCGCAGCCGCGGATCCTGAGTTTCGCGCTGCAGGAGTGCTGCGATCTCTTCTTTGATTTGTTGGTTTACTCGCTCGATTCGCCTGCTCATCTCACTGCCTATGACGACTTCAGCTAACACGCTCCATCCTATAGAACTCCAGGATGTCGCCAACCTGGAAGTCGCTGAAGCCATCGATCTGGACGCCGCACTCGTAGCCGGCGGCTACATCTCTAGCGTCCTCTTTGAAGCGGCGCAGGCTGCCTACCTTGCCGTCGTACAGCACGCCGCCACCCCGAATAACCCGGCAGCGGGACCCCCTGGTCACCTTCCCGTCAGTCACCATGACCCCCGCAACCGCTTCACTCTTCGAGATCTTGAACAGCTGTCGCACCTCGGCGTGACCCTCAGTTGCCTCTTCGAACTTCGGCTCGAGAAGCCCCGTCAGCGCCTTCTGAACGTCCTCCACCAGCTTGTAGATCACCTCGTAGAAGCGAATGTCTACCTGGTTCTCCTCTGCCAGATGCTTGGCACCGGGCTCCAGACGGCTGTTGAAGCCGATAATAACGGCGTGGGATGCGGAGGCCAGCAGCACGTCCGATTCGGTGATGCTTCCAGTGCCCGAGTGAATAACTCGGACCCTAACATCCTCGGCCTGCAGGCGGTTCAAGGAGTTTACGATCGGCTCGACCGATCCCTGCACGTCAGTCTTGACGATGACGTTCAGTTCCTTGATCTGCCCGGCCTGGATCTGCTTGTACAGATCATCCAGGGTCACCGGCGACACCGGCGTCTCCACCTGGAGTTCTGTGGCCCTCTCTCCGGCCAGCGAACGCGCTATCTTCTCGTCGGCTACCACCTTCCACACGTCGCCTGCCGCGGGTACGGCGCCGAGTCCCAGCACCTCGGCTGGCATGGACGGACCTGCCTTGCGCAGCCGCCTTCCCTTGTCGTCGAACAGCGCCTTGACCTTGCCAAAGGTGCCGCCCGCGACCACTGCGTCCCCAATCTTGAGAGTTCCAGCCTTCACCAGAACAGTGGCCACCGGTCCCCTCGCCTTGTCGAGCTTGGCCTCTATCACCACACCCGCTGCGGAGCGAGTCGGATTGGCCTTGTACTCTTGCATTTCGGCTACCAGCAGCAGCATCTCGAGCAGAGAGTCTATTCCCTGCTTGCGGCGCGCCGAAACCGGCACAACGATGGTCTGGCCGCCATATTCCTCGGGAACCAGACCTATCTCGGCAAGCTGCTGCTTCACCCTGTCGGGGTTTGCGTCGCCCTTGTCGATCTTGTTTATCGCCACCACGATGGGGACGTTCGCCGCCTTCGCGTGGTCCGCTGCTTCGAGAGTCTGGGGCATCACCCCGTCATCTGCCGCCACCACCAGCACGGCTATGTCGGTAGCCTGAGCGCCGCGCGCCCTCATCGCCGTGAAAGCCTCGTGACCTGGCGTATCCAGGAATGTTATTTTCTGACCGTGAAGCTCCACCTGGTACGCGCCTATGTGCTGCGTTATCCCTCCGGCCTCCTGCGCCGTGACGTTGGCTTGCCGAATTACGTCCAGCAGACTGGTCTTGCCGTGGTCGACGTGACCCATGATGGTCACTACTGGAGGCCTCGGCTGCAACAGTGCGGGATCTTCTTCCTCAACGGAGGGGATCTCCAGAGGGGCGGCGCGCTCGGCTGGCTCCGGCTCTTTCACCTCGAAGCCAAGGTCCGACGCTACCACTGAGGCGGCATCGCGATCGATCTGCTGATTGATGTTCGCGATTATCCCATTCTTCATCAGCTCTTTGATGATCTGAACGGGGCTGATCTTCAGCAGGTCGGCGAAATCCTTCACGACGATGCTGTCGGGAAGCTCGATGCTCCTCTCTTCGCGGGCCGCTACCGCGACGGCAACGGCAGCCCTATCATTGGACGCAGTAGGCGTGTAGGTCGGTCTTGCCCCGTTGCCGGCGGACTTCCCGCGGCCCTGTTGAGGCCTCCTATCCTTCGCGCCTCTCGATCTGTTAATCGGTCTTGGACTCATTGACTGCTCCCCCTTTCGCTCAACTGCCCGCGTCGCCTTCGGCTTCAGGAGCAGACTGAGTAGTAAACTCGCGACCGAAAGCCCGGCCGTACCTCAGTAGCTCGTCCCGATCCTCGGGACTGATTTCGGTCTTCAAGGCGCGACCCAGCGACGATTTCTGGAGCGCCTTCTCCCAACAGTCGGTTCTCTTGCACAGGTACGCGCCTCGGCCGGACTTCTTCCCCGTCAGGTCAACCTCGACCTGGCCTGAAACCGTCCGAACGACGCGCACCATCTGCCTCTTCGGCTGAACCTGTCCACAGCCGGCGCAGCTTCGTTGCGGTATGTGTTTCGGCCGCAAGTGAGTAACCATCGCTTACTGCGCCGACTCCTCCGCCGGCGCGGCAATCGGCTGAGCAACCAGCGGCTCACTTCCAGCTGCCTTTATGTCGATACGCCAGCCGGTCAACTTCGCCGCCAATCGGGCGTTCTGCCCCTCCTTGCCGATGGCCAGCGACAACTGCCGCTCCGGAACCATAACCGTGGCCGTCTTGTCGTCTTCGTTGATGTCCACGCTGATCACCTGGGCAGGACTCAAGGCATTCGCAACGAAGGTCGATGCATCCGGGCTCCACTGGACCACGTCGATCTTCTCGCCACCAAGCTCGTTGACGATGTTCTGGATGCGCACTCCCCGCATCCCAACACACGAGCCGACGGGATCAATCCCCTCCTGCCGTGCCGCCACGGCGACCTTCGATCGCGCTCCCGCCTCGCGGGCAATCGCCTTCAGCTCGACGGTCCCGTTGAAGATCTCCGGCACCTCCTGCTCGAACAGCCGGCGAAGCATCATCTTGTGGTTGCGTGACACGATGATCTGAGGACCCTTGTGGGTGTCGTGAACCTCCACAAGGTAGACCCTGAGCCGCTGGCCAGGGTAGTACCGCTCGGTCGGAACCTGGTCGCTGGGTGCCATAACACCCTCGGCCTTCCCAAGCTCGATGTACACCGTGCGGTTCTCGATGCGCTGAACAACCCCATGAAGCAGTTCACCCTCGCGCTCGTGGTACTCGTCGAACACCAGGCGCCGTTCCTCATCGCGAAGCCGCTGCAGTATCACCTGTTTCGCCGTTTGAGCGGCTATTCGACCGAAGTTGGGGGGAGTGCTCTCCACGGCGAGGTAGTCGCCCACCTGGATCCCCGGGTTCAGCTTCCTGGCTACATCCAGAGAGATCTTCTCAGCTCCGGCCTCGCTCTCCTTCTCTACCACCAGTTTATCGGCAAAGATGCGAACAGCACCGGTGGCCGGGTCGATCTTCGCTGTGACATTCTGGCCGGTGGGAGCGAAGTTCTTCTTGTAGGCAGAAACCAAAGCCGCTTCTATGGCGTGCATCACCGCCTCTCGGCTGACGCCCTTCTCGCTACAGAGCTGGCTTATCGCTGTCACAAAATCGCTCTTCATCCCAATCCCTCCTGATAGAAGCCCGCGCCCCGCTGCCCCTGTACTATGTCGCAAGGCCGCAACAAAAAAGTGGGGGCGTGCCCACCACTTCAACTCGGAACTGTTGCATATGAATTATATCAGGGACACCCCCCCGGCGCAACGCCGACTGGCACTATTACGGCCCATACGGCATAGAAGAAACAACAGTTGCATAAGCGAAATGGATAGGATCAACAGGATGCGCTCCCGCGCCACCTCCGGTCCAGCGTGCGCTGAATCTCCAATATTTCGTCCTCGCCCAGCTTGTCGAACCGTCGCTGCGCCCGTATATACTCCCGAACCGGAAGCCGCTGCGGTGGGCGGTAGCTCTCCTTTCTCTCTCCCCCCACGATCTCCACCAGAGGCCACAGCCCCGTCTCCACCGCCATTCGTGCCATCCGAACCGTCTGGTCCGGAGGATACCCCCAGCCCTGAGGCTGGGGCGTGAGCACATGGATGTAGCGAAAGCCCTTGATATCCTTCGCCCTCTTCACCTTCGAAATGAAGTCCGCGGGGTAGGCGATGCTCGCGCTGGCCACGTAGGGTATCCCGTGGCTCGCCATAATCGCGATCATGTCCTTCTTAGGGGTCT
>DAHXJB010000197.1:0-11219 GCA_027372455.1 Chloroflexota bacterium
ATCCGGGCACTGCTGACCGAGCAGGAGATCACCCTCTATGGGGATGGGAACCAGACCAGGGATTTCACATTCGTGAGCGATGCGGTGTCGGCCAACCTGGCCTGTTTAGAAGCCGAGGTGGCTGGGCAGGTCTTCAACATAGGCGGCGGATCTCGGGTCTCCGTGAACCACGTCATCTCCCTTCTCGAGTCGCTATCCGGAAAGAGAGCCAAGGTACGACGAATAGAGAACCAGAAGGGGGACGTTCGCGACACCTTCGCCGATACATCCCGAGCCCTTGAGTTGCTTGGGTTCAGACCAGCGGTTTCGGTCGAGGAAGGGCTACGTCGAGAACTGGAGTGGCTGGAACGAGGACTGAGGACTGAGGGCTGAGGGCTGAGGACCGAGGACTGGGTGGAATTAGAGTAGACGGGTCCAGGGCACAGCAGACGTCTCCAAAGAGCGGGTCCAGGGCGCTGCGCCTGGCAGGGTTTGGGGTGTCCCCAAGAATTCTCTTCATTACTCCCTCTGTGGATAATCGATGATGAGTAGAGGCATCAGATACAGGCCGCTCCGCGTCCTGGAGGTAATGGAAGCCACTATCGGCGGCACCAAGCGCCACCTCTTGGCGCTGATTCGGGGTCTGGACCGAAGCCAGTTCCAGGTCGAGGTGGCAGCACCCCGGGTGCGATCCGAGGCCTTTGACGACGTCACCTTCCGCGACGAGGTCCGAGAAGCGGGCATCCGGCAGCACTTCGTCCCCATGCGGCGCGAGATCTCGCCCGCGTCCGACCTGGCATGCTTCTTTCAACTGTTCGCCCTTATGATCCGCGGACGCTACGACGTGGTCCACACCCACAGCTCCAAGGCCGGCTTCCTGGGACGCTTTGCCGCCCGCCTTGCGGGGGTGAAGGCCACCGTCCACACCCCTCACGGCTTCTACTTCCTGAACCAGAAGGGTGGCCCCAAGCGCAACTTCTATCTGAACCTGGAACGGGCCGCGAGCAGGGTAACCAACAGGATGGTTGTACTCTCTTCCACCGAGATGGCCGAAGCCGTGGACAACGGCATCATGCCGGCCGACCGTCTGGCGCTGATCGAGAACGGGATCCAAATCCCGTCCCCTCGGGATCCGGCGACCATCTCCCGACTGAGAGAGACCATCGCCCCGGGTGCCCGACATGTGGTCGGCACGGTGGCCCGCTTCACCCCGCAGAAGGGTCCCTTCGACTTCGTACGCATGGCCGCCGCTCTTGTGAGGTCGAACCCAGACGTCCACATCGTTTGGTGCGGGGATGGCGAGCTGCGCGATCAGGTTGAAGGATTGTCCCGCGAGCTGGGTGTTGACCATCGCCTGCATCTCCTCGGTTACAGAACGGACGTGTTCGACGTTATATCGGCGATGGACGTCTTTGTCCTCACATCCCATTGGGAAGGTCTCCCTTACACCGTGCTGGATGCCATGGCGCTGGAGAAGCCGGTGGTGGCCACGGCGGCAGTAGGAACCCGCGACATAGTCCAGGATGGAATGACGGGGTTGCTCACCGCAGTCGGCGACCCGGGGGCAGCGGCCCAAGCCCTGCAACAGCTGCTCTCAAGCCCCGGTCGAGCTCGAGCCATGGGTGCGGCCGGGAGGGATCTGATCCTGCGCCGGTTCTCTCAGGAGGCTATGGTCGAGAGGACTGGACAGCTCTACGTTGATTTAGTAGGATAATATCCCGCGAGGAGGGTTGCACGCTTTGAAGGAGTTTAGCAACCGCTTCATCATCTTTCTATTTCTGACCGACATCTTATTGACTGAGTTGGCGCTCTACCTGGCCGAGCTGTTTCGAGGCGTGATCCCGGTCGGCCGGTCGAGTGTTGGCATGAGTTTTCTCGACCTCTCGATCCTGTTGGCTGTGGCCCTCCTCTGGGCTTTCTTCTTGCGGCTGTTTGGCGCTTACGATCCCCGCCGGCTCTCCAGCTTCATGGACGAGAGCCGGGCCATCCTGCTTGGTACGATGGCTGGAATGCTGGCGTTGGCATCCTTCTTCTACCTCTTCAATATCGAGTTCCGCTCCAGGATGTTGTTCGCCTACTTCATCGCCATCGACCTGGCGCTCCTCCTCAACTACCGTCTGGCGGCCCGATACATAGTTCGCTCGCTGGTTGCGGGGGGCTACACGGCCCGCCGTGTGGTGCTGGTGGGGGCTACCAAGGTGGGTCGGGAGCTGGCATACGTCATCCGCACCCAACCCTGGTGTGGCCTCACCGTGGCAGGCTTCGTGGACGACGATCCAATCCTGGAAACGGTCGACGTCGAGGGGCTCCGAGTGCTGGGAAACACGAACCAGCTACCTCACATCATCGCCAACCACTCGATTAACGACGTCATCGTCGGTCTGCCCAGCAGAGAGCACGAGAAGATCGCGGAGATAGTCCTCAGCCTCCAAACGCAACCTGTACGGGTGCGGGTGGTGCCCGATCTGTTCGAGATGGTCTCAGTCCGGGCGCAGGTGGAGGACTTCTGGGGAATCCCCCTCATCGGTCTGCGGGACCCGGTCATCACCGGGTTCGACAGGGCCTTCAAGAGGGTCTTCGACCTGGTGATCTCTTCGATCCTGCTGCTGCTCCTCGGCCCGGTGATGCTGCTCACCGCCCTGGCTGTCAAAATGGACTCCCCGGGCTCGGCACTTTTCAAGCAGCGCCGCGTAGGGGAGAACGGCCGGCTATTCTGGATGTACAAGTTCAGAACAATGGTCGAAGGCGCCGACAGGTTGATCCCCAAACTGGAGGATGATGGTGTCTACTCCAACGGTGTCTTCAAGGTCAAGGAGGACCCGAGAGTCACTCGGGTAGGTCGCATCCTCCGCCGTATGAGTGCCGATGAGCTGCCGCAGCTGTTCAACGTCCTGAAGGGCGACATGAGCCTGGTGGGTCCGCGCCCGGAGCAACCCTGGATCGTGGAACGGTACGAACCGTGGCAACGCAAGAGGTTGTCGGTTATGCCGGGCATGACCGGATGGTGGCAGGTAAACGGACGTAGTGACCGCCCGATGTTCCTCAACACGGAGTACGATCTGTACTACATTCAGAACTACTCCCCCATCCTGGACCTGTTGATCCTCTGGAAAACCATCTGGGTCGTCCTCAAGGGCAAGGGAGCCTTCTAAGGTCCGTCGGCTGTCCGCTACAGCAACCCTCAATGAGGCCCGCGAATCCTGCCGCTCGATGCTCGTCTGGGTCGGTATGTGCTACTATTCCGGGCTGAGTCCTGCCTACAGCTCTGGCGGCCGAACGCTGCCTGCCGGCAGTCGAAAAATGAGAGCCGCTGTGAGAGGAGACAGTGACCCCAACTAGATTGGAGTTCCAGGTGCGCATCGGAGACGTAGAACTTTTCCTGATATCGGATGGCTTCGCTCTTGTAGATGGCGGGGGAATGTTCGGGGTTGTTCCCAGGATGATGTGGGGGAAGAAGCACCCGGCCGACGACCTCAACAGGATTGGCATGGGGGTGAACAGCCTGCTGATAAGGGACGGAGAGCAGATCATCGTGGTGGACGCCGGCTACGGCAGCAAGCTGGAGCAGCGCACCCGCAAGTTGATGGGGATCACTCGGACCGGAGATCTTCCGGCCCGGCTGAAGGAGCTGGGCGTGGAGAGGGACCAGGTGAGCCTGTTCATCAACACTCATCTGCACTCTGACCACTCAGGAGGAAACACGATCCAGGAAGGAACCCGAACCGTCCCAACCTTTCCCCAGGCCAGCTACCTGATCCAGCGAGGGGAATGGGAGGACGCCAATCACCCGAACGAGCGCACCAGAGCAACCTATCTGCCCGAGAACTTGCTGCCTATACAAGAATACCATCGCCTGGAATTGATAGATGGAGACACTCAAGTAACCCCCCACGTTCGCTGCATACTGTCGCCAGGCCATACGCCTCACCATCAGAGCATACTGATGGAGTCGGACGGGCAGAAGGCCCTCTACACGGGCGACGTCTCGCCATTCGCCATCCACATGGAGAAACTGGCCTGGGTTGCGGCCTACGATCTGGATCCGATACGCAGCATTGAGACCCGGCGCCGGATACAGCGGTGGGCCATGGAGGAGCGAATTCTACTGATCTTCCCCCACGATCCGGAGATCGGCATGGGTCACCTGTACAATGACTCAGGTCGGTTATGGATCGATCCGGAGCTTTCATGAGGATCGCCATCGACGCGAGGTTGGTGTCCTACATCCAGGGGGGCATCAGCCAGTACGCCCTCAGGTTGCTGCATGCCATGGCTGCCCTGAACACGGGAGACGAGATCACGGTGTTGGAGAGCAGAAAGGCCGGCCCCGAACAGATTTGGCCTGCCACCCTGAGACGCTCCAGGCTGGCGACACCGCCTCATCACCATAGGGAGCAGATCGCGCTGCCAATGGAACTGCTCCGCTTTTCGATAGATGTGCTGCACAGCCCGGATTTCATCCCGCCCTTTCGCCGCAGATGTCGCTCCGTGATAACCGTCCACGACCTGGCCTTTCTGCGATTCCCAGATCTGTTGACTCGAGAAAGCGCCAGCTACTATGGACAGATCGCCCGTGCCGTGGAGAGCGCCGACCAGGTGATCGCGGTATCGCATTCCACCAAGAGGGATCTGTTGGAACTGCTATCCGTGGACCCGGAGAAGATCACCGTGGTGCACTCGGGCGTATCCCCAGAATGCCGGCCTCTTGAGGCAGCGGAGTTAGAAGCGTGGCGACAAGAGTTGGAGCTGCCGGATCGCTTCATCCTCTTTGTCGGCACCATGGAGCCTCGCAAGAACCTTCCCACCCTGCTGCGGGCCTTCGCCCGGGTGTGGAAGGCCCATCGCGTGCCGCTGGTGGTTGTGGGCGGCCAGGGCTGGCTGAACCAGGAGCTATACAGGGTGCGGGAGGAGCTCGGTCTGGGAGACGAGGTCAGATTCGTGGGATCAGTGGAGGCCTCGCGGTTGGTATACTATTACAATTGCGCCGCCTGCCTCGTTCTACCCTCCCTCTACGAAGGCTTCGGCCATCCCGTCCTGGAGGCTATGGCCTGTGGCACTCCAGTGATAGCATCCAACGTCTCCTCGCTCCCGGAGATCGTGGGTGAGGCGGCTTTGTTGGTGGCTCCAGACGACGTAGAGGGGCTGGCAGCTGCCATGGGAAGGCTACTGGCGGATGGGGGCTTGAGACAAAGGCTGATCGGGCTCGGGCTTCGACGTGCTTCGCTCTTTTCCTGGGAGAAGACGGCGCGGGAGACCATGGCCGTATATCACAAAGTCGTAGAAGGAAAGCCATGAGGATCCTGTTTCTAACCCCTCAGCTACCGTTCCCCCCACACCAGGGCACACAGATTCGAAACTACCACCTTCTGAGAGCCGCCGCCGCGGTCCATCAAGTGGACCTAGTCTCCTTCGTCCGATCCGGCGAAAGCCTCCACAAGGCCTCACAGCTGCAGAAACTGTGCGGGCAGATATGGGTGCTCCCTGCGCCATCGGAGCGCACCAAAGCCGCCCGATTGGAAACAGTGCTCTTCTCCACAGAGCCTGACCTAGCCGTCCGCCTCCGTTCTGATGGCCTCACTGATATCCTCCGAGCTGTGGCCAACGGCAATCGGTACGATGTCATCCAGGTTGAAGGCCTCGAGATGGCGAGGTACCTGCCGATCGTGAGAGCCGCAGCCCCTAGAGCCTGTCTGGTCTTCGACGATCACAACGCCGAGTATCGTCTCCAGGCCAGGGCGGCCGCCGTGGGTCTCGAGCAGATGGGATCGTGGCCCAAGGCGCTCTACTCCACGGTACAGCACCTGAAGCTTCGCCGATATGAAGCATGGGCCTGTCGCACGGCCGACACGGTCCTCGCGGTCTCTGAAACCGATGCCGAAGCCCTGCGTGTCCTGGCTCCCGAAGCCCGGCTGCACGTGATCCCCAACGGTGTCGACAGTGCCTTCTACGTTCAGGAAACCCCGGCAGAGGTGGATCCATCGGGGCTGCTGTTCACCGGCACCATGGACTATCGTCCCAACGTGGACGCCATGGAGTGGTTTGTCTCGGCCATGTTTCCGGACATAGCCGAACGGCACCCGGAGGTAAAGCTTCGGATCGTCGGTCGAGCCCCTACCGCGTCGGTTCAACGTCTGGCCGCACTCGATCCAAGAGTGGTGGTTACCGGGGCAGTGGAGGACATACGTCCATATTTCGCCCAGAGCAGCATCTTCGTCGCCCCGATACGGATAGCTGGCGGAGCGCGGCTGAAGATCCTGGAAGCGCTGGCGGCCGGGCTGCCGGTGGTATCCACTCGAATAGGCGCCGAGGGGATCGACCTGATAGAGGGTCAGGAGGTGCTGTTGGGCGATTCTCCTGAGCAGTTCGGGGCATCCGTGCTTCGGCTGCTGGAGGACGGAGAAATGCGGCGGCAGATGGGGGCTCACGGCTTACTGGCTGCCCAGGAGCGATTCGACTGGAACAAGGTTGCCCCGCGGCTGCTGGAAGTCTATCAGGACGCGGAGACGCGCGGCCGCGGAAACGAACGGGACGAGATGCAGGACCGAGAGGACACTCTCCAATGATCCCGAGCGTTCTATCGATCCATTCAGTCTCTTCAGTCTCTCCTCAGCTGTACCCATTTTCCTGCATGTTTCGTTAATACTGTCAGGAGGCTCAGGATGATAGTCGGTGCAGCCCGGGTGGTGCTCCACCTGCCGGATTCCCACTCCCTGAAAGAGAAACGTCACGTGGTGAAATCCATAATCGCCCGAGTACACAACCAGTTCAACGTCTCCGCCGCCGAGATCGAAGACCAGGACCTGTGGCAGCGAGCGGTCATCGGCGTAGCCGTCGCCGCGAATGAAACCCAACATGCCAATGAGGTGCTGTCCACCGTCGTCAACTTCATCGAGGGGGCATCGCCGGAGGCAGAGATGACCGATTACCAGATAGACATCACCCCGGTGCTGTGAAAGACACGGACCTCTCCCCTGCCCCTCCCCGAAACGGGGAGGGGAATCTCCCCTTCCCCGGTGGGGAAGGGGCCGGGGGTTAGGTCAGAGGAACTCCCATGTATAGATCCCCCAGACTAAGACGCAAGGCGTTAGGCCGCTGGCTGGTACTCATCTTGGGAGTGGCAGCCGTTGTGTCGCTAGCTGTGGCCGTCAACGTCGGGAGCGTGCGCGCCGCCCTGCTGGCCAAACTGGGCACCGAGCGACGCAACCAGGTAATCGCTTTCACCTCCAGCCTAAACCCGCAGAAGGTTAACACGGATGATATGGTGCCCATGCGCTACACGGGGATCAACCCTCTGGGGGTAAACACCTTCCTCGAGCAGGAGGCCGACGTTAACAAGCGGCGCGAGACCCTGCAAATGATCAAGGACGCGGGGATCGGCTGGATCCGCCAACAGTTCCCCTGGGAAGACATCGAGGAACCGGCCAAGGGAGAGTTCTGGGACACCAAGTACAACCAGAGCAGTTGGGCCAAGTTCGACAACATAGTGAATTTGGCCAATCAGTACGGGATCCAGATGATCGTTCGACTGGACACGTCGCCGCGGTGGGCTCATCCCAACAACCCGTGGCCCAGCACCCCTCCGGACAACTTGAACGACTACGGCGATTTCGTCTATCAGGTGGTGAGCCGCTACAAGGGGAAGGTCAAGTATTACCAGCTGTGGAACGAGCCCAACCTTTCCAGCGAATGGGGCAACAAACCGGTCGACGCCAGGGCCTACGTGAAGCTGCTGAAGATCGGCTACGAGCGGGCCAAGGAAGCCGATCCGAACTGCGTAATACTCTCCGCGGGGCTGGCCCCCACCATCGAGCAATCTTGGCGAGCTATGGACGATCAGATCTACCTGCAGCAGATGTACGATGCCGGGGCTAAGAACTACTTCGACATCCTCTCGGTTCAGGCCTACGGCCTCCGCTCCGGCCCGGACGACCAGCGGCTGACGTTGAACGACGTGAACTTCTCCCGGCCACTTCTGGACCGGCAGATCATGGTCAAGAACGGCGACGCCGCCAAGCCGATCTGGGTCTCGGAGATGGGATGGAACGCACAGCCCGACTCGGTGAAGGCGGCGCCGGTTTTCGGCAGGGTGAGCGAGCGGCTACAGGCCCAGTACACCGTGCGAGCCTTCCAGCGTGCGGCCGAGCAGTGGCCCTGGATGGGGGTGATGAACATCTGGTTCTTCAAGCGGGTGGACGATCACGAAAAAAATCAACCCTTCTACTACTTCCGCATGGTGGGGCCCGACTTCGCCATCCACCCCATCTATAACGCCGTCAAGGCTTTTGGAACTCAACCACCCGCGATACACCGCGGCTACTTTCAGGAGGACGATTGGGTTCTCAAGTACCAGGGCAACTGGAAAGAGGTCAGCGATCCACAGGCCTGCCTTGGAGGGATGAAAGAAACCCGCGCCGCCGGGAATACGATCTCCGGAACCTTCGATGGAACCGACCTCACCCTTGTGGTTCCCAAGGGGCCCAGCTACGGGCCGGCCTACGTGGAGATAGACGGCACGCCTCAAGCCGCCAACCAGCTACCCAGGGATGGTTCGGGCCGGGCCATTCTGAATGAGAAAGCCGCTAGCCCTGCATGGCAGCAGGAGATTCCGGTGGCCAGCGGCCTCGCTAACGGACGGCACCAGTTCAAGATAACGACCATGGGCGCCTTCGCCCTGGACGGGGAGATCGTTAACGCCCCGACGCCAGTCTCGCCTCTCCAGACGGCTCGCCACTACCTCCCCTATCTGCTGGCGATCATGGTGGTAGGGCTGGTGGGCGCGCTGATGATGTTCAGGGCTCGGGTCCGACGACAGGCCCGCGTCAAGTTCCAGTAGTCTTGGCTGAGATTGCACCATAGGGAGAGGTGGTCGGGGAGGGACTCGCCCAAGCCCCGGAAGGGGCGGCCCAGACTAGCCCAGGGGCATCGCCCTGGGACACGGACGGCCCGCCCCCCACGAGCTCCGAAGGGGCGGCCTAGCCCTCGTGGGATACCCCGTCGCCAGGACATCGGGACGCCCCTTCAGGGCTTCCTCTATCCGTGGCACTACGTCTCCAGGGCGATGCCCTGGGCTGCCATAGATCGCCCCTTCGGGGCTAACGGGGGAGGCTATCCCTTCAGGGTCGAATGCCCGCTGGCCCTTGCTGGTCGCCCCATCGACCTCATGGTGCATTTCCAGAGTCTTGGGGTGAAGCATTCGCTTCACCCCAGAACAAATTAGACCAGCGCGAAGCGCGCGGTGAAGTGGCGCAGCACGGGGGGCTCCTCTACGATGGTTACACCACGAATCGAGTAGCGCGTCTCTGCAAGAGTGGCAAAGGTCCTGGCCACGTGACCCAATTGCGCACTGGAATAGACCCGCCGAGGGATCGCCAGCCGGACCAACTCCGGACGGGTTCCGGTGGGATCCTCTCCGAACATCACCGATCCGATTTCCACGGTGCGGACCCCACCTTCCAGATAGAGGACGATGGCGAGGGCCTGGCCGGGGAACTGCTCCCTGGGTATGTGTGGGAGGAAAGCTCCCGCGTCCACGAAGACGCCGTGCCCGCCAGGCGGCTCGATCATCGGAACACCGAGATCACGAAGCAGCTCCGCCAGGAAAGCAACCTGGCCGATCCGGTGGGCCAGGTACCCCTCGTCCAGCACCTCACGGAGCCCCACCGCGATGGCTTCCAGGTCGCGGCCCGCCAACCCTCCGTAGGTGGGGAAGCCCTCGGTTACCACCATCCGGCGGCGGATGCGCTCCGCGAGTTCGGGGTCCCGCAGCGCCAGCAACCCCCCGATGTTGACCAGCCCATCCTTCTTGGCGCTCATGGTCAAGACGTCAGCGCACTCCCCCATGGCCCGAACGATCTCCGCTACCGACCTGTCGGCAAATCCTTCTTCCCGATTCTTGATGAAGAAGGCATTCTCGGCTATCCGGCTGGCATCGACGACGAGGGGGATGCCGTGGCGCCGGCAGAGCGTCTGGGCACCCCTGAGGTTCGCCAGGGACACCGGCTGCCCGCCACCCGCGTTGTTGGTCACCGTCATGACAAATCCGGCGATCTCGCCCGGCGCGGCCGCTGAAAAAGCGGCGGCTAACCGTTCCAGATCCACGTCGCCTTTGAAGGGCCGGACGCTGCCCAGATCGTGCGATTCCTCCGAGGGCAGATCGATCGCCTCCGCACCGGCATCCTCGGCGTTGGCGCGGGTGGTGTCGAAGAAGGTGTTGGAGAGAACCCGCTGGCCCGGCCGCACCAGCTCGGCGAAGAGCAGATGCTCGGCAGCCCGGCCCTGATGAGTGGGGATGACCTCGGGCAGCCCAAAGACCTCACGCACAGTGTCTCTCAGCCGATAGAAGCTGCGGGCACCCGCGTAGCTCTCATCCCCCTGCATCAGTCCGGCCCACTGGTGCTGACTCATGGCACCGGTGCCGGAGTCGGTCAGCAGATCGATGAAGACGGCCTCGGCCGGGACCCGAAAGAGATTGTAACCCGCATCGGAGAGGGCGCGCTCACGCTCCTCTCGGGTGGTGTTCCGAATTGGCTCGACCATCTTGACACGGTACGGCTCGATGGGACCCAGGGCAGCGATTCTCTTGAGGGGATCCATGGCTCCCTGCATTGCTCCATACCTCGAGGCAGCAGAGTGGGGAAACTGGCCAGGCCCGTCCAGACATGGGTGGGCCAGAGGGGATGCTAGAGCATCACACGGGGGCTGTCAATTCAGTATCTAACCTTCAGTATCTAACCTTCCTCTCCGCAACGGAAAGGGGGCAATGGAAGAGATTCGAGCCACGCTATGCTAGACCGGCAGCGATGGTGTACAACATTACCCTGACTCGCCACCTCATCAGCTTCTGCCAAGAGACGATGGGCCGCTAGTGCGCTCGCAGAAGACGTGTTCGGAAATAGCGCCCGACCGCACGCGATCGGTCTGGCGGCAGGTTGCATGTCCATTTCCGAAGAGGTCTCCTGATTGTGCACTAGGAGTCGCCGCTTGCGAGATCAGGAAGCTAAGAGAGGCAGCTACCACAGGAGGAAGACCGAGATGAGCTACGATCTGTTGCTACTGAGCAATTCCAGAGTCCACGGCCGTGGATACCTGGAGCACGCGATGGGTACCATCGACGAGTTCCTGAAAGGCCGGAAGACCGTGCATTTCGCGCCATACGCCCTCAAGGACCACGACGGTTACCTCACGGTGGTCCAGAATGCCCTAAAGCCGCTAGGTGTCACGGTGGTCGGACTGCATACGAC
>DAHXJB010000212.1:0-4812 GCA_027372455.1 Chloroflexota bacterium
ACCGCTACGCCGCGTGCCGCCCTTCACCTCCACTATCCCGCGGTTGCCGTTCCCGCGGCATACCGCAGGGGAGGTCTTGCAACTCGCGGATCCCACGGCTCTCCAGCCGCATGTCGTAGGTGAGCAGCGCGCCGAACAGTATCACGATGTGGGCAAAGTAGAGCCAGACGAGGAATGCTATCACGGCCCCGATGGGACCGTATGCCGACCCGAAGTTGGCAAAGTGGGTGACGTAGATGGCGAAGCCACTGCGCAACACCGACCATATGATGGCCGTTACGAGGGCCCCTCTCCACACCTCTCCCCATCGTATCTGGCACGTCGGAGAGTAGCGGTAAAGCAGCATGAAGAGCAAGAACATCACCGCCAGCGTCACCAGTCCCACGATCAGGTCCCAGAATGCCGCGGCGCCGGGCAGGACTTCCATGCCGGCAGTTCCGGCCGTCCCCTTGGCGATGCCTACCGCGATGTTGCCCAGCCAGGAGAGCAGCATTATCAGCCCGATGCCTCCGATCATCCCGAGGGCGAACAGTTGGCCCTTTGGAAAAGGCCGAACCGCCTTCACTCCCCACATCTCGTTGACCCCCTGATCGATCGCCTGGAACCAGCCCAGGGTGCCCCACAGCAACAGCACGATACCGAACCCGGCGGCAATCCCTCGGGCATTGATCACCCCCTCAATGACGCTCTGAACGCCGGTGGAACCGCTGGGGAAAAAGTCCGACAGGGCGCTTATGACCTGCTGCTGGGCGTCCTTGGAATCGATGAGGAAGCTGAGCAGCGCAATCATCAGCAGGATGAAGGGGAAAATGGAGAAAACGGCAAAGTAGGTCATGGCCGCCGCTTTGCGCTGCGCGTCTCGCTCGCCCAAGCCGAGTATGGAGTTGCGAGTGATCCTGTACCAGCTATTCTCCGCCAGCCGATTGTCGACCGACCGAACCCACTGGATAACCCGCTGGATGAACGATTGAAGCTTTCCCAAAGCCTTCTGGCCTCCGTCCCCTCGGCTCCGAGCAAGGGACATACCAGAGAACCAGGGAGGTAGCCGGCGGCACGGGCCTTGCACCCACCCAGGGATCGCCCGTGAAGTTTGCCTATCCGTGGGTGCATCACGGAGCGGTGAGGCTGGCTCAAGGAGGGCAGCAATGGCCAATCGAAAGAACAAAGGACAGGCCACTTCCGGCAAGAGACAAGGCGCCGCTAACAGGAGGCAGACGGCCCCCAGGCAGGAGCGTGAGACCCAGCAGGCGCGCCGGTCCGGTGAGGCAGGCGGCTTCACCGAAGAGGCGCGTTGGGGCAAGGAGCATGAAATCCCCAAGGCACCGTTTCCCGGACGAACCATCGGGGATACAGCCACATCTTACTCCTCGGTAGGTGGAGTGGAGGAGCCGGAGGAATGGTCGCAGCGGGTTCCAGAGCCCGATGACAATGCACCAGACTATGAGACGCCGGGCGGGGCTCAGCCGGAGCAACCCGAGGCAACCATGGGGCCGGTCCACGACATCAGCTTTCGTCCCGGACCGGGCGGGGTCGTGGAAGAGAGGGGTCACCGGGGAAGGAACGTCCCTTACACGGGAGAGGTAGTGTCCACAAGAGATTCCACCTTTGAGGAAGACCCCGACACCGGCAAGACCGCTGCCGAGGAGGAGGGTGAGTTCGTTCGGGAGACCCTGGAAGAGAGGACTCGCGGCTTCGAAAGCGGCTAATCCATGGACCTAACCCAATGCCCCTTCTCTAGTCGGGGTACCGCCCCTTCCCTGCAAGGGAAGGGGTAGGGGGTTAGGTTTATCAACTGCCCATCGTGAATGCGTCGTAGCCCAACTCCACCAACAGCTCGGCCAGCCTCCTCAGTGGCAAACCCACCACGTTGTTGTAGTCGCCACTTATTCCCTCTATCAGCAGGGCTCCGTAGCCCTGTATGCCATAGCCACCAGCTTTGTCGAGGGGCTCCCCCGTAGCTACGTAGCGCTGGATAACCTGCTCGCTCAGGGGAGCGAAGCGGACGTTGGTAGTGACGCTGTCCACGAGAGTTCGCCCGTCGCCGGCATCCACCACGGCGATTCCTGTGATCACCTGGTGCTCGCGACCACTCAACAGCCGCAGCATCGCCCGGGCTTCATCGGGATTGGAGGGCTTGCCCAGGACCCGCCCATCCGCCACCACCGCGGTGTCCGCACCGATCACCAGCCCCGAATCGAGCTGTGAGGCGATTGACTGAGCCTTCTCAAGGGCAAGATGCGTCGCCACCCCCGCTGGAGACAGCCCTTCCGGCCACTGTTCCTCCAGATCGCTAGAAAGGACCTCGAAGTCGAGCCCAACCTGCCTCAGGAGGGCTTCTCTACGGGGGGAACGGGAGGCCAGCACTATCCGCGCCACTCACTCATCCTTGGTCATGACCTTCGGCTTGAGGGGCTTCAAGGCAGCCGCCACAATGGGATGCTGACGGTTTAGCCGAAAGATGTTGATATCCCTGAACTCGCCCGTGGCCCTGTCCAGGATGGTCCGGGAGTCGGTCATGAACACCCCACTCTGGATGGCCTCGTCCAGCAGAGAGGAGATCTCCGACGTGGAGAGGGGCACCGTGCGGCTCTCGTAGGCTCGACTGACGATGTAGTTGAAGGACATGAAAGGGCTGCTCTCTTCCAGCTTGTTGACGAAACGCGCCAGGTTCCTCATTATCTCCTCATTGCCCCTGGTCGTCGTCCCAACCAAGCTGCCGACGCCGTCGCGGAGACCATCCTGAGCGCCATCCAGACGCACCCTCTCATCGGGCCCCTCGCTCGCCTCTCCGCCGACCGAATCCTCCACGTTCTCCCAGGGCAGGTAGGCCCGGTCGATCAGCCCCACTGTGGTGGTCTTGATTAGGCTACGTCGCTCCGCCTCCTTCATGAAATCCTTGAACTTAGCGAAGCCGTATGCTTGCTCGTCGAAGTTTCCCAAGCGGCTGGTCAGCAGCAGCTTCACCTGGGCGAACACGTTGGGCCGTCCCTTCTCCCGAACGAACTTCACAACGTCCACCAGCGCCTTCAAGGCATCATCCAGCGATACCGTCGCTCCATTCTTGTTGGCGGGCGAGGGGCTGGCGGGATCCACCGTCACGTCATAGGCGAGAAAGTGATCGGCACTGCTGGTCAACTGCCAACTCGTGCTCCAGGAGGTTCCAACCACCACAACTCGCTTTCCTCGGAGTCGCAGGGTATTGATCAGGTGAACGAAATCCCCATCGCCTGTGACCAACACAAAGGTGGAGATACTCGGATTGGAGAGGGATGCGTCAACACAATCAACGGCAAGCTTCACGTCAATACTGTTTTTTCTACGGGGAGCACCATCAGGCGAATCGCCGAAACCAAGGATAACCGTGGGCACGTAAATGGGCTCGATCCCAGCAGAATAGAGGTCGTTGGGATCCCGCAGGTGCTGCCCTTCCTGCCAGTTGGCATAGGCCTTTGCCGCCACCACGCGGCCGTACTTGGCGGCAGCCTCCTTGATAGCCATCGCGTTGGGAAGACGATTCTCCTTGTTAAGCAGGCTGTACTTAATGTTCTCCCAGTCGATGTAAAGGGCCACATCGCCCTGCGGCGCTTCGTTCAACTGACCTTCACCTCCGCTTGCAGCGCTCACGACCTCAGCAGCAGGAAGCTTAATGATGCAGCTAGTGTACCACTCTCAACACCGCTATCAGCATCACCAACTGCACAAACACCGTGGCCGCCAGCAGCATTCTGCCGGCAGCTCGCTGCCAACCATGGACAGCCGCGGCCACCGCTCCGTTGACGATCAAGATGACAAGGCCGATGAGTGGCATCCTGAAGGCATCGCTGGGCGGGCCCATCAGATCCGGCTCCCCAGCATAGTTGAAGTGGAGCGGCATCAGCCCCGGCAATCCCTGGAACCTGGCTGCCACATACCCGAAGGAGACCAACAGCACCAACAAGGCCAAGAACACCAATCCAAATGAGAGTCGATCCACGAGGATCGACAGCCCCATCCACCTGGGCGCTTCTCTTCGTGGCTCCGGCGCCTGCTCGACATCCTCTGCCGTCATGGCTTCAAGCCGCTCGATCAGCTGCTCGCGGAAGTGCTCCAGATCAGATGGGGTAATAGCATAGCCAGCGTTCGCCGTGGCCACGATCATCGCGGCCGACGGATCCAGCGAGGTCCCATTGAAACTGAGCCGTCCCAGCTCCTCCGCCCTGGTCCAACCGGAGTACTGGCCGGGCCAGGAGAAGCCCCACACGCGGGTCCTCCTACCCAACCGATGCCCCCCAAAGATCCCCTCGACCCGTCCGAGCGGCACGACATGCCGGATCCAGAGCCAACGAATGGTGAGCGCCTGGGGGGATAGGATGTACCGCATTGAACGGTACCCGTGGCTGGCGAGTCCGGCAAACAGCCCCACCGCCAGGCTGCCCAGGCCCACGACAGCGGCAATGTAGCTGTCGATCGCAATGGGTCTGGTTATGGCATAGGTAAGCCCCGCGACCGCGCAAGCCAGCGCCACTCCCATCACCGCTATGCCGGCCCTCAGGCTCGCGGAGGGGAGCGGCCTCCATTCCACAACCGTCCCGATCGCCCCCGGAGGCCGAGGACCCTCAGCCTGGGGCCGTGGATCCTCCTGAACCTCGATCACCTCTCGCTCCTCAACTTCCACGTCCACCGCCACCCCCCACGCATGAGACTCCACGCGCCGGCGAAGCCATCTAGAGAGAATTGAATACAGGCGAGGAAACTCAACTACATACAACCGGACACGCCCCCTGGGCAGACCCGCCACCGGATGACCATCTGTGCACAAGGAGGGGGTCGAAG
>DAHXJB010000198.1:0-1993 GCA_027372455.1 Chloroflexota bacterium
GCACCCATTCAGGACCATTTCGAATGGCCTACAATGGGTTGTCCCCGATTGGGTAGACCCCCCAACAAGACTCCCTGAGCCCTCCTACTTCTGAGACAGGCTCCATGCCTCGCCCCTACACACTGCCGGTTCTGTCATTGGCTGTAAGTAACAGCAATAGTGGCAAGTTGCGGACCGCCACAGCCGGCGATAGGGTCGAGTGTGCGGACCGATGCCACGGAAGCCTGTATGGTACAATTCCTGATCACGCGGCCTCCCCGTAGCTTCGGGGAGATCTTGGACTGGAGGCGGTGGGGGAATTCTATGACACAGTTGGAAGAGATGGGAAGCGAGCTGATTCGAGAACTGGAGACCAAGAACGCGGCCAGAGAGAAGGCGCTGGCCGCCTCGCGGGAGCTGACTCGATCCTGCTCCCTCAGCATCCGAGCCGTGCATCGTGGGGAAAACGACAAGGCCCGTGAGCTGCGAGACAGGGCCAAGGCCATCAGCGATCAGATCACGGCCGACCTCAAGGAACATCCCGACCTCCGTTTTGCCGGCTATGTCCAGGACTCGCAGAAGGAGCTTGCCGAGGCCGCTGTGACCTATGCATTGATCAATCACGAGCCGATACCCGATAGGCAGCAGTTGGGAGTGGAGCCGGCGGCCTACCTGAACGGCATGGGAGAGGCTGTCGGTGAGCTTCGCCGATTCATCTTGGACCGGCTGAGGCTAGGGGAGATGGAGCGCTCCGAGGAGATACTTCGGACCATGGATGACATCTACAGCATTCTGGTCACCATCGACTTTCCGGATGCCTTGACCGGCGGCCTGAGACGCACAACCGACTCGGTAAGAGGGATCATGGAAAAGACTCGGGGTGATCTGACGACGGCCCTGCGGCAGCGAGAGCTGGCCCTGGCGCTGGAACGGTCTGGATTTGGAGTCCCTGGAACCCTGTTCAGCGCCGAAGAGCCCGAGCCCGGCGCGCGGACCTCGTCGGGCGGCACCAGAGAGGCCGAGCGATAGCGAATCCGATGAACCGACTGTATCCAGTTCTTGCAGAGCGATTCGAGAGATCCGGCAAGGAGTTGTACCTGGTGGGCGGGTCGGTGCGCGACCGACTGTTGCACCGCCCGAGTCCCGACATGGACTTCGCCACCAACGCCACACCGCCGGAAACTGAGGCTATCCTGCGACAACCCTGGCCCCCCGCCACCCACGTCACCATCTATAAGGTGGGGGAAAAGTTTGGCACCATCGGCGCGGTGATAGACAATCGGAAGGTTGAGATCACCACCTACCGAGGCGAGCAGTATCGGGAGACCCGCAAGCCTGAGGTGGAGTTCATCCGCTCTTTGGAGGATGACCTGGCGCGGCGAGACTTCACCATCAACGCCATGGCCATGGACACGGAGGGCGCCATCATCGACCCGTTCGGCGGCCGCTCCGACCTCACCGGCCGTTACCTGCGTGCGGTGGGAAGCCCGGCCGAGCGGTTCAAAGAGGACCCTCTGCGGATGTTGAGGGCGATCCGCTTCGCCTGCCAGCTGGGCTTCGACATCGAACGTGACAGCTTCGCCGCCATCATTCAGAGGGCGAAGAGCTTGCAGAAGATCAGCTGGGAGCGGAGAGCGGAGGAGATGACCAAGATACTGCTGTCTCCCCGCCCCGCTGAAGGGCTGAAGCTGCTCCACAACAGTTTCCTCCTGGACCAACTTATCCCGGAACTCCTCCCCATGATCGGCCTGCAGCAACGTGGCGACTACCACCACAAGGACGTGTGGCGACACACCTTGCAGGTGGTGGAGAACACCGAGGCCGACCTGACCCTTCGCTGGGCCGCCGTCCTCCACGACATCGCCAAGCCCAACACCAAGAGCGTCGAAGACGGCGAGGTCCACTTCTTCGGCCACGAGCTGCTGGGGGCCGAGATCGCCCGGCAGGTACTGTTGCGATTCCGCTACAGCGTGGAACTGGTGGAGCGGGTGACGAAGCTGGTCCGGCTGCATCA
>DAHXJB010000238.1:0-7685 GCA_027372455.1 Chloroflexota bacterium
ATGATACCCCTGTTGTCGCTGGGGCTGCCCTTCACGCCCGTGGCTGCCATTCTATTCGCGGGAATGTTGCTGCATGGCGTGACCCCCGGACCCGAACTGATCACAGACCACCCAGAGGTCTTCTGGGGCCTAGTGGCAGCCATGTACATAGGCAACCTCGCCTTACTGATCCTCAACTTCCCACTTGTGGGGATGTGGGTGAGCGTGCTTCGCCTGCCCCAGCCAGTCCTTGCATCCATACTGGTCGTGCTGATGCTCATAGGCACCTACAGTCTCCGCAACAGCACCATCGATATGATAGTCGTGGTGGCGACCGGCATTCTGGGCTACATAATGAGACAGCTTGGCTACGAGCGCACACTGGCGATTCTAGGGCTGTGTCTGGGGCCCTTGACAGAGAGAAGCTTCGCGCAAAGTCTGCAGATGAGTGCAAACGACCCCACCATCTTCTTCACCCGCCCGATTCCAGATGTGTGTTGGGCCTTGCTCGTCGCGATCTTTGTTGGCCAGGCCATCTACAAGAGAGTAGTGAAGAAACAGTGGGGGCTGGGAGTCCCCGCCGAGAAAGTGGTCTAAACTCAATACGGTTCACTTCACTGTCTACTTCCTCAAACAGTCACTCCAAATTCCATCCATAACTATATCCTGATGGTGTGCGTCCAAACTCGGCATTGGACTTCTTCCTGGATTGCGTCATAATGAACGAGCGAAGAAAGTGTTGCCTTTCATTATCGACCGGAGCTTAGGATGAGGGATTTCAAGCAATTGGGGGCGACGATCGCTCTTCTCGCCAGCTCGATCTGGTGGGCGGCCGTAGCCGTGATCGCCAGGGCAGGCATGGTAGAGGCAGATGCGACCCGCATCCAACTGTTCTGGCTGCTGCTCAGCACTGTGGCTGTGGTAACCGCGGCAGCCTTCTTGTATGGCGCGTTGGTGTTCAGGCCCACCGATGACGACCTGGAACTGGAGCTCCTATCGGAACCCTTCCCATCAAGGGAAACCGACGAGCAAGGCAGAGATCGCTAGACTTCAACGCGCCCTCACCACCTCCTTACAGACGGGGTGGGATCTTCTGGGGTCCCACCCCGCCCATTATTCTCCCTGTCGGCCCACGGTTCGTCCCCAACCATAGCGGCTGGAGTCCCATTCCATCACCCAATCCACGAGCGGTTTGACAGCTGGCTGCCCTCCGCTGATACTGGTCTCCGTAGCTTCCCTCGAAACCAACAGATGGAGGAAAACAGCGTGGAGAAGAGCACCGAGGGACACACTCGTGAGTCCTCGATATCGCCCCTGCCCACCCCCACCGGTGGAGTTCAGATCGACCAGCAGCGGATGGGGGAATTGGCTTCGCGGTGGGAGCGAACCTCTCTGGGCCTGCGCATCATGGATGAGGTCGCTCTTGGCGAAACGGAGCCCGCCACCCTCTTCGTCTGGAGGATGGACAGAATATGAACAAGCGAGAGCTATGCTTCCTCACCTTGGCGGAGCAGTCCAGATTGATCCGTGACGGCGAGGCATCCCCTGTGGATATGGTGGAGTCTGCGCTTAGCCAGATCGAACGAGTTGACGGCAAGGTGAACGCGTTCATCACCGTTATGGCGGACTCTGCCAGGGCGGCGGCCCGAGAGGCAGAGCAAGAGATCGCTCGCGGCGACTACCGAGGCCCCCTTCATGGGATACCGATCGCCCTCAAGGACCTCTTCTACACCACGGGTGTGCGGACCACGGCCGGTTCCAAGATCTTACGGGATTTCGTGCCCGACGAGGACGCCACGGTGGTCACCCGGCTCCGAGAAGCTGGCGCGATAACCATCGGCAAGACCAATATGCACGAATGGGCCTTCGGCCCCACCAACACCAACCCCCACTACGGCGACGTCCACAACCCGTGGGATCTGAGCAGGGTATCAGGGGGATCGAGCGGCGGCTCCGCGGCGGCTGTGGCCGCTTCCATGGCGAGCGCCGCCCTGGGCAGCGACACCGGCGGTTCCATTCGGATCCCCGGCGCACTTTGCGGCGTTGTTGGACTGAAACCCACTTACGGCCGAGTCAGCAGGTACGGCGCCGTTCCGTGCGCATGGTCCCTCGATCATATAGGTCCTCTATGTAGAACCGCCGAGGACGCGGCGATAGTGCTGGGGGCCATCGCGGGCCAAGATCCCAAGGATCCTGCCTCCAGCGACCGGCCGGTTCCAGACTACCAATCGGAAATCTCTCAGAACATCGCAGGGCTGCGGATCGCCGTTCTCAAGGAGTACGTGACCGATCCAACCGATCCCGAGGTGGCAGCCGCATTCCAGGCAGCGGTGGCAGCTCTCCAGCGACTGGGTGCTGCCGTCGAGGAGGTCTCATTGCCCGAGGCCCGCTACGCTGTCCCTGCCTCCACCGCCATCATGTCGGCGGAGGCCAGCAACTACCACGAGGAGATGCTGCGAACGCGACGGGAGGATTACGGGCCGGACGTGAGGGAGAGACTGGAGCTGGGACTGATGATGGCCGCGACCGATTACGTCAAGGCCCAGAGAATTCGCCGGATGCTTATCGATCGGTCCATGCAGCTGTTCCGAAAATACGACGCCTTGATCTGTCCGACCGAGCCTGCCACGGCCCCACTCTTGGACCAGCCCACGGTTCGGTTCGAGGGACTGGAGGAGCCGCGGAACGCGACCCTGGTTCGCCATACCAGGTTGTTCAATCTTACCAGCTTCCCCGCCGCCACAGTGCCCTGCGGATTCGCCTCCAGCGGCATGCCGATGGCCATGCAGATCGCGGCGGCCCCGTTCGCCGAGGGCATGGTGCTGCGAATCGCGCAGGCCTACCAGCAGGTCACCCAATGGCATCGGAGGCTGCCCGAATCGACAACATCTTGATTCGCATTGCACACTACAACTCAAGGGGGTATACTACGCCAAGCCACACGGCCCCACATTCTAATCCCCCATCAGCGGTGGGGGCCGTAGCGAGCGCCCTGTCCTGCGTCCCCACAGTAACAATGCGGCCGCGATCGGCAGGCGCCTTCGCACCCTGTTTGGCACGGGGTAACGAGATAATGAGATGGCGTTGGAGGTGCCAGGGTGTTCAAGAAGACGGATGATACCGAGTGGTCCCGCTTTTCGAGAGCGCTTTCCGGCCAGTCTAGAGCCGGTGCAGAGCAGGAAGAAGAAGGGGTCGTCACAAAGGACGAACCCCAGGATACCGCCGCGATGCCTCGAGATGCCATGGCTCGGGAATCGGCGGCGCGCGAGGCAACAGCTCGCGAAGCAGTAGCCCGAGAATCCGTGGCTAGAGAGGCGCCTCAGCGGGAGGCAGCGCAGCCGATCATCACGCCGCCACCCGCCCCAATAAAGCCAATGCCAGCTGCCCAACCCAGCTACACTGCTCGTCCCCACGTCTCCACAATGTCCCACGAGACGGAGGATGCGGAGACGGTGGTGGGGATCCAAACTGAAGTCGACGGCAATCTCCGCTGCGAATCGAACCTGCGGATCAAGGGCTCCGCGCAAGGGGAGATCAACTGCTCCAAGTCAGTATTCATCGAGGAGACTGCTAAGGTTCACGCAAACGTAAAGTCCGCCAACGCGGTGGTGGCGGGCGAGCTGGAGGGTTCCATCGTCTGCGACGGCCGATTGGAGATCCTCGCCACCGGCCGAGTCACCGGAGAGCTCACGGCGGGAGTGCTGATCATACAGGAGGGCGCTTTCTTCGAGGGCCATCTGAAGATGAAGGATCGGAGCTAGCAGAAGCGATTTCCCATTCTTGTCGGAACCACGGGCCTCTCCCTTCCTGGGCTATGGTACACTCAAGGAAGGGATGTAATGTGCCCTTCACCGATGGCCGGGCCTTGCAGACCCGGCCATCTTTTTTCCATCGGGATCCATGCACGAACTAGCCATTACGCAGAGTCTTCTCAAGATTGCCACAGAGGAGGCCCAGCGCGCGGGGGCCTCTCAAATCAAGGTGATCCGGCTGAAGGTCGGCGCCTTGACCGACATCGTCCCGGAATCGGTGCAGTTCTACCTGGACGCCATCACACCCGGAACCATAGCCGAAGGCGCGCGACTGGAGGCCATACGGGTGCCGGTGGGTGCGACCTGCCCCCGATGCGACCACTTCTTTCCAGTCGAAGACTACAACCTCAACTGTCCCCTGTGCGGAGAGATAGGCAAGATAACCCAGGGTCGGGAATTGCAGCTGGATAGTCTCGAGGTAGAGAAGTGAACCTCTCCGATCCCGACGCGACACCCGTGGGCTCGGTGCTCAACACTGAGCACTCAACACCCGGCACCCGGACTGTCAGGGCCAGACTGGTAATCTCGGGGATAGTCCAGGGGGTAGGCTTCCGTCCATTCGTCCACAGATTGGCCCACGACCTCGGACTGAAGGGCTGGGTGTTGAACTCTACAGAAGGCGTGGTGATCGAGCTCGAGGGTCCCAAGGATCTGGTGGACAGCTTCGTCAAGGCCATCCCGCGAGAGGCACCACCCAGGGCTCAGGTGGACCGCATCGATCGCACCGATCTGCCCCCCATCGGCTATAGTTCCTTCGCCATCGAGGCCAGCCAGGAGTCCGATGGCCAGTTCGCTCTGATCTCACCCGACATAGCTATCTGCGACGACTGCTTGCGGGAAATGCGCGATCCCGCGGACCGCCGCCATCGCTACCCATTCATCAACTGCACCAACTGTGGACCTCGATTCACCGTGGTGAAGGACGTCCCCTACGATCGCCCAAAGACAACCATGAGCTGCTTCCCGATGTGCTCGGAGTGCGAGGCGGAGTACCACGATCCTTCGAATCGCCGCTTCCACGCCCAGCCCAACGGCTGCCCGGAGTGCGGACCCCGGCTGTGGCTGGTGGGCCGACCTCACCCCACCCCAGCCCTCCCCTCTCCCCGTGGGAGAGGGGAGGGGGAGGTAGGCGAGGCGGCCATTCAGGAGGCTCGCCGCCTTCTGATCGGCGGCGCCATCGTGGCGATCAAGGGGCTGGGCGGCTTCCACCTCGCCTGCGACGCCACCAACGACGAGGCCGTGGCCGAACTGCGCCGACGCAAGCGGCGGAGCGACAAGCCCTTCGCGGTCATGTCGCCCGACGCCGACAGCGTCGCCAGCTACTGCTATCTGGACGAGGAGGAGCGGCGGCTGCTGGAATCTCCTCAGCGTCCCATCGTCCTGCTACGCCACCGGGAAGGCTCTGCCATCTCCCCCCTCGTGGCCCCCCACAACCGCTTCTTGGGGGTGATGCTGCCCTACACCCCACTGCACTACCTGCTGCTCGAGAGTGCCCGGGGCGAAGGGGAGAAGGGGGGACGGGGCGAAGGGGGGAAGGGGAGACGGGGGGACGGGGGGACCGGGGAAGGGGGAACGAGTTCCACTCTTCCTCTGGGAGAACCCCCCGATTCCTTCCCTCTCCCTCTCCCTCTGGGAGAGGGTCAGGGTGAGGGTTCGGGAGAAGGCTACAGCACCCAGCACCCGGCACTCAGCACCCGGTTGGGAGCGGGCGGGACGCCCGCGCTCCCAGCGCACTCCGATTGGCCGCTGGCTCTCGTGATGACGAGCGGCAACATGAGTGAGGAACCGATCGCCACAGGCAACCGGGAGGCCCTGGAGAGGCTTGAAGGGCTCGCCGATGCCTTCCTGCTCCACAATCGAGACATCGAGGTGCGGTGCGACGACTCGGTGACACGGCTGTTCCGGGGACGGGAAGCGGTGATCCGCCGATCTCGCGGCTACGCGCCCTTCCCCGTCCGCCTGGGGTTCGAGCCACGAGACATCCTGGCCTGCGGGGGTGAACTGAAGAGCACCTTCTGCATCACCAAGGGGAACTACGCCTTCCTCAGCCAGCATATCGGCGACCTGGAGAACGCCGAGACCCTGGAGTCTTTCGCCGGGTCCGTTGAGCATTTCCGCCGGCTGTTCCGTCTGGAAATCGCTGGTGTTGCACACGACCTTCACCCCGAGTACCTCTCCACTCGCTACGCCTGGGATCTCTCCGAGATGGGGGATCGCCTACCCCTGGTAGCGGTGCAGCACCACCACGCACATATCGCCGCCTGCATGGCAGAGAACGGCGTGGACGAGCCGGTGATCGGCGTCGCCTTCGACGGCACGGGTCTCGGCGATGATGGACATCTCTGGGGAGGAGAGTTCCTGATCTGCGATTTCGCCGGTTTCCGGCGGGCCGCCCACCTGAACTACCTGCCGCTGCCGGGCGGAGAGGCGGCCATCAGGCGTCCCCATCGGATGGCAACCAGCTATCTGCTGGACTGCTTCGGTCCCGAGATCCTGGGATCCGATCTTCCGCCGCTGCGAGCGGCAGGCCGGTCCGAGCTGGCCGTAGTGCAGCGGCAGATAGAGAGAAACATCAACTCGCCCCTTACCTCCAGCGCCGGCCGGCTCTTCGACGCCGTCTCCTCCCTTATCGGGTTGCGACAGGTGGTAAACTACGAGGGGCAGGCAGCTATCGAACTGGAGATGGCCGCCCTGGAGGGAGTAGAGGATCGCTATGACTGGACTCCGCTCACGGGCGAGCCGCGGGCTATTGACACGCGTCCCGCCATTCGGGAGATCGTGGAGGAGTTGCAGCGAGGTACCCCCTTGGGAGTGATCTCAGCCCGATTCCACAATACCGTTGCCGATCTGATCGCCTGCACGTGCGACCAATTGCGAGAAGAGACCGACCTGTCCACGGTCGCCCTGAGCGGTGGGGTCTTTCAGAACCTGTTCCTGTTGGAACGGAGCTGCCGTCTGCTGGAGGCCCGGGGTTTCACGACCTTGACCCACCACCAGGTGCCACCCAACGATGGGGGTATCGCGCTGGGCCAGGCCGTGATCGCAAACCGAGTGCTTGGCCAGAGATGATACAGGATTGACTGCTGGAGGCTCTACAATGTGCCTTGCGGTACCGGCCCGCATTACCAAGATCGAAGGAAAACGAGCCATCGTCGACATGGCAGGGGTGGTGCGAGAGACCAGCATTATGATGCTCTCAAACGCCCAGGTGGGCGACTACGTCATCATCCATGCCGGCTACGCAATCGAGAAGCTGGACGAGGAGGAAGCCCTCCGCACCATCGAACTGTTCAAGCGGATAGAGGCTCTGGGACCGGAGAACTGACGCCCTGGCCGGAGTAGGGCGGGGTCTTGTGCCCCGCCGTCTGAGTGGCGATAGCGGGCCGGCAGGAGGGGATAAACCTCTACCCTACAGCTTCTGGGAAGACGCGCGATGAAATACCTCAGCGAGTTCAGAGATAGCGACCTCGCAAGGCGGCTGGTGGAGCGAATCCACCACCGGCCCGCCATACCCGTCACCTTGATGGAGGTGTGTGGCACCCACACCGTGTCGATCTTCCGTCACGGGATCCGCCAGCTGCTGCCCGCACAGGTCAACCTGGTCTCGGGGCCCGGCTGCCCGGTTTGCGTGACAGCCAACCGGGACGTGGACTGGGCAATTGCCGTGGCGCACCAACCGGACGTCATACTGGCCACCTTTGGCGACATGCTGAAGGTGCCGGGCTCCTCCTCCAGCCTGCAGCAGGCCCGGGCCGAGGGATGCGATGTACGGATCGTCTACTCTACCCTGGATGCGCTGGCCATGGCGCACGCGAACCCGCACAAGAACGTTGTGTTCTTTGGAATAGGCTTCGAGACCACGGCGCCGACGGTAGCCTGCTCCATACTGGAGGC
>DAHXJB010000263.1:0-11269 GCA_027372455.1 Chloroflexota bacterium
AGCCCGCTGAAGCGGGCTGGGACTGCCGGCGGAACGAGACGGATTGGTCTCAGCCCAGTTTACTGGGCTTGGTCTTTTCAGCCCGAGGCTTGAGCCTCGGGCATGGCTCGCGAAAGTGCGTCCCACTTGATGGACGGACCATTTAGTCGTATGTTACCAATTTAGCTTACATTGGGGCGTGAACCGTGTCAAACATTGCACTTTTCTGGACAAGAGTAGAAACAACGGCAGAATCTTACCTGCGTTTAGAAAATCTCTTGCAGGCCGTTCGATGATCTGCTATGGTAGCGGCGGCACGTTTAGCATCGCGACCCGGCGGACCTTCGGCCTGGTTCCTTGGCAAGGCATCCCGCATGCGGATCTAGCAGAGACTAAACTGTGACCAGACTTCTCGACACGTGAAAGGGGTCAGGGAAAAGTGAGCTTTGCGGACAAAACCTTGCGTTGCCGCGACTGCGGGCAGGAGTTCGTGTTCACGGTCGGTGAGCAGGAGTTCTTTGCAGAGAAGGGGCTCATGAACGAGCCACAGCGCTGTCCGGCTTGCCGCTCTGCCCGGCGGCGCGAGCGAGCAGGGCGCGATCCTCGTGAAATGCACACGGTGATTTGCGCGCAGTGCGGGGCTGAGGCGACTGTGCCGTTCGTGCCGAGGAACGATCGACCGGTCTACTGCAGTAGCTGCTTCGATCAGATCAGGTCTCAGGGCAGGGAATAGCCGCGCCTGGTCGCGAAGAGGGAACAGAGAAAGCGGGGAAGGCAGCCTTACGGCACCTTCCCCGCTTTCTCTATCCTGGTGAACCTGTGTTGCCCCAATGTCTACCCTGTTGTCCCGTGCACACAACTTGTCACCGTGAGCGCGTACGCAGTCATCCTGAGCGAAGCGAAGGATCTCCTCGTCAGGTGGGGACGCTTCGTTTTCGGAATACTTCCAGCGCGGCATCCGGTCGTGGCTTTCACGATCCGACCAACTCTAGTGGATGACGACCATGACGGGCTATTACGTCTACATCATGTCGAACGCCTCGCGAACCCTCTACGTGGGCGTGACGAATGACCTGCAGCGGCGCGTCTACGAGCACAAGCAGAAGCTCCTTCACGGTTTCACGAGTAAGTACAACCTGACGCTCCTTGTCTACTTTGAAACGGCACCCGACATACTGGCTGCCATCGCACGCGAAAAGCAAATCAAGGGTTGGCTAAGGGCGAAGAAGGTCGCCCTAGTGGAGCCGGTGAACCCGAAATGGCTGGACTTGAGTGCACAGTGGCAGTAACGAGGAGATCCTTCGCTTCGCTCAGGATGACAGGTAGGTGCGGCAGTTTTCATCGTTTCTGGCGGCCCGTCAGGGCCATGGGATGCTCAGCATGAGAATTGCCATCACCTCCGCTGTGGCGATGTACTCTGTTCGCCATTGGTGTGATGGGCATGAAATGGTACAGGGGGGAAAAGATGATCCGCATCGGTACGAGTGGCTGGTCCTACCCCTCCGGCGAGGGGCGCTGGGACGGGGTCTTCTACCCCAGAGGCAAGAGCGTCGACCACCTCGAGTTCTACGATCGCTACTTCGACATCGTCGAGATCAACAGCATACAACTACCTATACTCTCCTGAGCAATTGGGCGACCTCACTCGAGAGGTGAAGGAGGTGAGCGACCGCACCTTGGACAGCTACGTCTTCTACAACAACCACTACGGTGCCAAGGCCGTCGTCAACGCCGTCCAGATGAGGCTGCAACTGGGCCAGCGGCTGCCGGCCGAACTGCCCGACACCCTCCTGGAGTCATACCCGTTCCTCAAGGACAGCTTCCAGAAGGGGAGTTGACCTCACTCGCATCACACCCTCTTAGCCGTTTTTTTGCAGGCTGTTATCACTTCTGGCGGCAACTTCCACGAGTACCGGATATCCACCCCGGGCTCCCAGCCATTCGGAATAGCCGAGGATGCCAACGGCCGTGTGTGGTTCACTGAGACTGCCGGCAACAAGATAGGCAACATGACAGCGGATGGCCAGATCGGGCAGGACAACATTCCCACCGCGAACGCCCAGCCTCACGGCATTGCCCTCGACGCCTCCGGCAACATGTACTTCACCGAGACCAATAGCAACAAGATCGGTAGACTGTCCGGTGGCGTCTTCACGGAGTACGACATCCCGACGGCCGACTCCCAGCGGTGGGGGATCACCGTGGACAAGAACGGCAATATCTACTTCACCGAGCGGAACGCCAACAAGATCGGCCGGACCACCTTCCGGGTACCGATCTGACCAACGCCTTCGTGCAGGAGTAGGCGGGAACAACCTTCGAGCGTGCCCAAAGTCGTTGCTATTCACTCCTGGCGACGGGCAGCGTGAAGCTGAATGTGCTCCCCTTCCCCAACTCGCTCTCGACCCAGATCTCGCCGCCATGAGCCTCGACCAGCCGTTTGGTGATGTAAAGTCCGAGCCCCAGCCCTTCCCTGCGCTCCAGGGCCCGGCGGGTTCGGAGAAAGGGCTGAAACAGCAACTCCATCTCGTCCGGGGCTATGCCTCTTCCCCTGTCTGACACGGAGGCAACCACCTTGCCGTCGCGCTGCTGCAGTCTCACCGTAACCTCGGTGCCGGGGTCCGAGTACTTGAGGGCGTTGCTGAGGAGGTTGGTGAATATCCGCTCCAGCCGGTTCGGGTCGGCCAGCACCGGTGGCATCCCCGCGGGGGTCTCCACTCGCACCCGATCCATCTCCATCACCCCGGCCAGTCTCACCTTCAGATCTGAAAGGAAGGCGCCCAGTTCGATGGGAACCCGCTCCAGCCGCAACTGGCCGGACTCCAGCCGGGCGGAATCAACCAGGTCCTGGATCATGGCGTTCATCCGTCTGGCTCCGGCGATAATTGCCTCGATGCTCCGGCGCTCGCGCTCGTCGCGAACACGGGCTTCCATTAGCCGGTCCAGCAGTTGCGCCTGAGTCAGGATGACCGTGAGGGGTGTGCGCAGGTCATGGGACACCGTGTGCAGGAGGTTCTCCCGCTCCTCTTGAAGCTCGTGCATGACTGTGACGTCGGCAAAGTCGAGCACCGCACCGAGCAATTCGCCCTGACTCATGCGGATGGGCGCCGAACTTACGGCAACCCACAGGGCTCTCCCGTCGACGGTTCGGAGGATCAGCAGCTGGCTAACAACCGTCTCTCCTCGAAGTGCCCTCGCTCCTGGCGTTTCCCCGGTCGGCACCGGCTTGCCGTCGGGCGTCTCCAGGTGCCACTGTCCAGCTTGCACGGGGGTCTTCGGCAAAGGTTCAGTAGGTGAGAGACCCACCATCCTCCGAGCGGCCGAGTTCATCCGGATCACGTCTCCATTCGAATCGCAGATAACCACTCCATCGGGGATGGAGGCAATGGTGGCATTCAACTCCGCCAGGAGCCGTCCTCGCTCCTCTGCCAGATCCTCCGCTTCTGCCCTCAGCCTGACAAGGTGCCTCGTCTGGCTGGAGAGCGCCACTCCCAGCCCTCCAACGAAGAGCAGACCGAGGGCATACAGAGCGGCTATGAATGGAGGGGATTGCTGAAGCCACGCGGCGACCGACCGCAGCGTTATGGTTAGACCGGTCACGGCCATCACGATCTGAGGGGAGAGAGCGTAGGCCGCGATAAGGATGGAGACGTCGTATGGTGCGGTGGGCAATGCATACCCCGGCGTCAGGAAAACGTCAACAAGGAAGACTCCGACCGCGATAAGCACAGCCACCAGGAGAAGGAGACTCTCTCTTCTCACTCCAATCACCCTCGTTTGGTCGGCGTCCTCAGGGCCACACGGAGCATAGTTCTTCTTGTGAATTGCTTCTCGTTCAATTCTGTGTGGACGCCGTGGCCAGCACTGTTAAGCACTCTCAAGAACCGGGCCAACGCTTGCGCTCCAGTTCTCCGAGGAACCGCCCAAGAGCTGGTAAGCGCAAAGGGACGTGGCGCTCGGCGTCGCCCTGGGCTAGTGGCTGTTGCTGAAATAGCTTAGTACGCCGTCGCGGTGTATGAGCTAATACACGTCAAATCCAGCGTAGCCGGCGACCTAACCTGTGGCGCTCAGCCTTTCATCGGGTTCGGATCACAAGTTCTTCATCACGAAGGACGGGGGTCCCAAGTTGCTAGATGAGCAGGCCAGCAGTCAGGTATAATAGTGCCGATATGGCACATCAACCGCAGGGCGATGCTAGATCCCTCTATCATCGATGGCGCTCCCGTAGCTTCTCCGAAGTGGTCGCGCAGGAGCATGTGACCCGCACCCTCAAGAACGCCGTGGGGAGCGGTAGGGTCGTTCACGCCTACCTCTTCTGTGGTCCTCGTGGGACCGGCAAGACCAGCACGGCTCGCATCCTGGCCAAGGCTGTGAACTGCCTCGATCCTCAGGACGGTGAGCCCTGCAACCGTTGTGCCTCCTGCGTCGCCGTTAACGAGGGGCGGGCTATCGATCTGATTGAAATCGACGCTGCCTCCAACCGCGGCATCGACGATGCCAGAGATCTTCGGGACAAGATCAAGTTCTCACCTGCCGAGTCTCGATACAAGGTCTATATCATAGACGAGGCACACATGCTGACCTCCGAGGCCTCAAACGCCCTGCTGAAGACCCTCGAGGAGCCTCCGGAGCACGCCATCCTCATCCTCGCCACCACCGAGGCTCACAAGATCCTGCCGACCATATCCTCCCGCTGCCAGAGGTTCGATTTCCGCCGAATACCGCTTCAGGCTATCGGGCAACAGTTGGGAATGATCTGCGAGAGGGAGGGGATAACGGTAGAACCGGGTGTGCTGGACCGGGTGTCCAGGATGGCGAGGGGCAGCCTGCGGGATGCGGAGAGTCTCCTGGACCAGTTGGTGGCTTACTGTGGGGATGAGATCGTTCTGTCCGCTGCCAAAGAGGTGCTGGGCATCAGTGGAGAGGAATCGTTGGCGGAGCTGGCGGATGCCTTGCGACAACAGGACCTGGCCCGTGGATTTGGGCTGATAGACCAGACGGCGTCAACTGGAGCCGATCTTCGGAATTACTCCAGGGAGCTGGTAGACTATTTGCGAGCCCTCATGGTGGTCAAGAGCGGAGCCGATACCAGCCTCGTGAGGGAGTACCGGCCGGCAGAGCTAGCGAGACTTCGTTCCGAGGCCGAAGACTGGGAGTACCCGCGGCTGTTGACCGCCATGAGGGTTTTCGGCGAGTTGGAGGGCAGAATGAGGATGGAGCCCTTCAATCAGCTGCATTTGGAGATCGCCTTCATGGAGGCCGTGATGAACGCCGCGGCCCTTGAGGAGGGCAGGCAAGCGTCAGACGATCTTTCCCGGAGACCGGGATCCACTCCCAAGGGGGAGGCAGGCCTGAGTGTAGCTCCTGAACCACTGTCTAGGGAGCGTATAGGCGCCACGGCAGCGGCGGGATTGCCGGGGGGAGAGGCTGCCGGAAACGAGCCAGCGGCTGATCGGACTGTCGAAGCGGGAGCGGTCGAGGAGGCTGATCCTGGAGAGGCGCCGAGGCCGGAGGAAGTGCGCGATGTTGTTAGCCTGCGACTGGACCTTGCCACCGTGCGCCGAGAGTGGCCAGGAGTGGTAAAGTTGTTGAGGGCTTCCGGTGGCATCGGCGTGGCCATGGTTCTGGACGGATGCGTGCCGTTGGAAGTGGCCGGGGAGACGGTGGTCTTCGGGTTCGAGAACCGCTCGTGGCAGGACAAGGTGGAGCGGCTCCGGGCGGGGGAAAAGGTGGCGGAGGGTCTCAGTACCCTGTTTGGACGGAAAGTGGACGTGCGATTCAGGTATGGGATCAAGGCTCGTGCGCAAGATGTGCCGCCGGATAGTGACCCCGTGGTGAAGGCTGCTGTGCAGGAGTTCGGCTTCAGGGTCTCCCGAGTCGAACCGATATCTGACTAGTGGAGAGGGCGAAGAGATATGCAGAACATGCGACTTCTTCAGCAGATGCAGGAGCGACTGCTCAAAGCCCAGGAGGAGTTGGGGAACGAGACTGTAGAAGGAACGGCCGGCGGCGGAGCGGTGAAGATCGCGATGTCGGGCCATCAGAAGGTTCAATCGGTTACCATCGATCCCGAAGTTGTGGATCCCGATGACGTGGAGATGCTGCAGGACCTGGTTGCAGCCGCGGTCAATGAGGCCGTCAATAAGTCCCACGAATTGGCCAGCAAGCGGCTTGGGGCGGTGACCGGCGGAATGAAGATCCCCGGGTTGATGTAAGGGGCTTTGCCATGCTACCTGTTGCGGAGCCCGTTGCTAGGCTGATTGAGGAGTTCGCGAAGCTGCCCGGGATAGGGCCCAAGACGGCCCAGAGGCTCACCTTCTACCTGTTGCGATCGTCCAAGGATGAGGCCGACGGCCTGGCCGAGGCGATCCTGTGGATGAAGGAGAAGGTAGGCTTCTGCTCGATCTGCTTCAACATGTCCGAGACCCCGGTCTGCGCGGTGTGTAGCGATCAAACCCGGGACGGCAGCGTCATTTGCGTGGTGGAGGAGCCGCTGGATGTGCTGGCCCTGGAGCGTACCAGGGAGTACAAGGGGCATTACCACGTTCTGCATGGGGCGATTTCGCCTATCGATGGGATCGGTCCGGAGAAGCTGCGGATCGCCGAGTTGCTGAACAGGGTGAAGGGAGGCTCGGTAGCCGAGGTCATCATCGCAACAAATCCCAACACTGAGGGTGATGTGACCGCCGGGTACATTTCGAAGGTGCTGGCAGCTACCGGGGTGAGGACGACCCGGCTGGCCAGGGGGCTGCCGGCCGGTGGGGACCTGGAGTACGCGGACGAGCTGACGCTGGCTCGAGCGCTGGAGGGCAGAAGGCCGGTGTAGCGGTAATCGCGTCTCCCTGCTGTCATTCCCGCGCAAGCGGGAATCCATGTACCTACCTGGAGAGCCTTCGCTGACGCGCAAGGCGTCCGTTATAAAGCCTCGGAGCTGACGAAGTGAGGCTCTGTAAGACCCTTGCGCTGGTAGCCGTAGCTTTACGCTGAGGCTTAGTGGGGAGTCGAATCTTGGACTCCCCTTTTGCTTTTTGATAGGGGTTGCCGTATAATTTGGAAACGACTATCCGTGGGGGGCGAGGATGGAAGAAGAAGTTCGGTCGGTGGATATGGTCAGCAGCAGTCCGGAGGCGGCGCAGTCCGACGAGGGCATGCAGGACCTGCTCGAGGCACACGGCCACGAATACCGAACCCTCAAGAGAGGCGACGTCATCGAAGGGGTGGTCGTGCGCATCGACAAGGACGAGATGCTGGTGGATATCGGCTCCAAGTCCGAAGGGGTTATCCCTGCCCACGAGATGCGGGATCCTCATGGCAACCCCACAGAATCGCTTCATGTGGGCGACACCGTTCTCGTGTACGTTCTGCAACCCGAGAACCAGGATGGTCATGTGGTTCTGTCCCTCAACAGGGCCCAGGCCGAGAAGGGGTGGAGAGTAGCCCAGAAGCAGTTCGAGGATGGTCAGATCATCGAGGCTGAGATCATCGAGTACAACAAGGGCGGTCTGATTGCCAACGTCGATGGGGTGCGGGGTTTCGTGCCGCTCTCGCAGATCGTTGATCTCCGGTCCATCTCGGGAACTGAAGAATCCGTCGATGAGCGGCTTCAGGCCATGAGGGGCCGAAGGATGTACCTCAAGGTGATCGAGATCAACCGCCGCCGAAATCGCCTCATCCTGTCGGAACGGGCCGCGGTCCAGGAGAGGCGAGCCGTTCAGAAGGAGCGGCTGCTCGCCGAGTTGAAGGAGGGCGAGGTCCGGCACGGTCGAGTCAGCAGCCTCTGCGATTTCGGGGCCTTTGTTGACCTTGGGGGTGCGGATGGACTGGTGCATCTGTCGGAGCTCTCATGGGGCCAGGTGAGCCATCCGTCGGTGCTGCTCAAGGTGGCTCAAGAGGTTGATGCCCTTGTAGTGGGTGTCGACCGTGATAGCAAGAAGATAGCGCTCAGCCTGAAACGGCTACAACCGGAACCGTGGACCGGCGTGGCGGATCGATACCACGTGGGCGAGGTTGTCACCGGGCGCATCACCAAGTTGGCCTCCTTTGGGGCTTTTGCCCGTATCGAGGAGGGCGTGGAGGGGTTGATCCATATCTCGGAGCTGAGCGACGATCGGATCGCCCACCCCAAAGGGGTGGTGAAGGAGGGCGACGAGGTCCCGCTCCGGATTATTCGGATCGACGCGGTTCGACATCGTCTGGGGCTCAGCCTGAAGCAGGCAAAGGACGAATCGGCGGTGGAAGCCGATGAGCCCGATAGCACCGCTCCCACGGCAGAAGAGGCTGGCGGGATGGCACACAAAGTGCCCTCCACCGAGGCGCAAGGCGCAGGCGGTGACGAGGGTGCTGACACCCAGCAGGATCTGGCCCCGCAGCCGGCGGGTGGCTCGGGGGCAGAGTCCGGGGCTGAACCAGCGGATAAGCAGAGCCCTGAGGCTGCCGCCGGTGAAGCTGCTCCTGTAGTGCTGGGCGGATAGTAGGCACTTTTCCCTTGGAGTACAGGCATGAGCAGCAGCAACGACAGATTTGATAAGTTTACTGAACGGGCGCGAAAGGTTCTCACTCTGGCTCAGGAGGAGGCCCAGCGCTTTAACCATAACTACATCGGCACCGAGCATCTTCTCTTGGGTCTTGTGCGTGAGGGAGATGGAGTCGCCGCCAAGGTCTTGGCGAACCTCGGTGTGGAGCTGCCAAAGGTTCGGAGTGCCGTCGAGTTCATAATCGGTCGGGGCGATAGGGCCGTGACCGGTGATATCGGCCTCACCCCTAGAGCCAAGAAGGTGATAGAGCTGGCCGTGGACGAGGCTCGGCGATTGAACCACCACTACATCGGTACCGAGCATCTTCTCTTGGGCCTTGTGCGCGAGGGCGAGGGCATCGCAGCCGGGGTGTTGGAGAGTCTCGGCGTCAGCCTCGACAAGGTGCGCAACCAGATCATTCACGTCTTGAACCAGAGCCAGCCCTATTCTCAGCAGGAGTCCAAGCAGGCCAGCCGGACGCCAGTGATCGACCAGATGGGTATGGACCTGACGGCCGCTGCCAGGGGAGGTAAGCTGGACCCGGTGATTGGCCGAGCGCGGGAGATCGAGAGGGTGATACAGATCCTCTCCCGGCGCACGAAGAACAATCCGGCCTTGATTGGCGAGCCTGGCGTGGGCAAGACGGCGATCGTGGAAGGACTTGCCCAGCGGATCGCCAGCGGCGACGTTCCCGAGACCCTGGTTGGGAAGAGGCTGTTGACCCTGGACATCGGGTCGCTGGTGGCGGGCACAAAGTACCGGGGCGAGTTTGAAGAGCGTCTGAAGAAGATCATCGAGGAAGTGAAAGGCAGTGGAAACTGCGTCCTGTTCATCGACGAGCTTCACACACTGGTTGGTGCGGGCGCGGCCGAAGGTGCCGTGGACGCGGCGAACATCTTGAAGCCTTCTCTCTCCAGGGGCGAACTCCAGACTATCGGTGCGACCACCCTGGACGAGTATCGCAAGTACATCGAGCGGGATGCCGCGCTGGAGCGGCGTTTCCAGCCGATCATCGTCGAGGAGCCCACGGTGGAGGAGACCATCTTGATCCTGCGAGGGATCAAGGAGCGGTACGAGCAGCACCACAAGCTGATCATTTCCGACGAGGCGCTGACGTCGGCGGCAGAGCTGGCGAGCAGGTTCATCACCGACCGGTTCTTGCCGGACAAGGCGATCGACCTGGTGGACGAGGCGTCCTCGCGGGTTCGGCTGCAGCGAGCGGTGTCGCCGCCTTCCCTGAAGGAGGCGATCCAGAGCCTCGAGTCGATCCAGACGGAGAAGGAGACGGCGATCAACGGTCAGCAGTACGAGTTGGCGGCGGAGCTGCGAGACCGAGAGGCCAAGCTGCGGGCGAAGATCGACAACATGGAGTCCGGCTGGCACGAGCAGCAGGCGGCCGAGAAGCCGGTGGTCGGCACTGAGGATATCGCTCAGGTGGTGTCCATGTGGACCGGCATTCCGGTGATGCGTATCGCCGAGGAAGAGACGGCCCGACTGCTCCGCATGGAGGAGGAACTCCACAAGCGGATCATCGGCCAGGAAGAGCCGATCTCCGTCGTGTCGAAGGCGGTGCGAAGGGCACGGGCCGGGCTCAAGGACCCCAAGCGGCCCATCGGATCGTTCATCTTCCTGGGACCCACTGGTGTTGGGAAGACTGAGCTGGTCCGGGCGCTGGCGGAGTTCATGTTCGGCAGCGAAGAGGCGATGGTCCGCATCGACATGTCGGAGTTCATGGAGCGACACTCCGTGGCACGTCTTGTTGGTGCCCCTCCTGGATACATTGGATACGAGGAGGGTGGGCAGCTAACCGAGGCCGTACGGCGGAAGCCCTATTCGGTCGTGCTGTTGGACGAGATCGAGAAGGCCCATCCCGAGGTGTTCAACATCCTGCTCCAGATAATGGACGATGGTCACCTCACGGATGCTAAAGGGCGGAAGGTTGACTTCCGGAACACCGTGCTGATCATGACCTCTAACGTAGGCGCAGACCTGCTGCGGAGGGATACGGTCCTCGGCTTCGCCGTGACTCAGGACGAGGTCAAGAACGCGGAGCAGGCCTACGAGCGGATGAAGGACAAGGTGCTCGGGGAGATGAAGAACCTCTTCCGACCTGAGTTCCTGAACCGGATAGACGCGACGGTTGTGTTCCGGTCGCTGACCCTGATGGAGATCCGGAAGATCGTCGATCTGATGCTGAGCAGGGTGCGTGTCGCGCTGACCGAGCAGCAGATCACGCTCGAGGTCACCGATCCCGCCAAGGACTACCTGGTGGAGAAGGGCTTCGATCCGAAGTTCGGTGCCCGACCATTGCGACGGACCATCCAGAACCTCGTCGAGGACCGCCTGGCCGAGGGGCTGCTTAACGGCGAGTTCCAGCGTGGCACCACGGTGGTGGTGGATGGGCGGGACGGCGAGCTCGTGTACGAGACGCAGACCAGAGAGCTGGTGGAAAGCCAGACGTGAGCTGACTGTTAGAGGGGGGGCCGGCGGAAACGCCGGCCCCAATTGTTTATGTGACTACGTTGGGTATGTAGTAACGACTTCAGTCGTTCGTCCTCTTGTTCGTCATCCCCGCTGTCGCGGGGATCCAGTCGGGCAGAGAAATGGATTCCCGCCTGCGCGGGAATGACCGGTTGAAGGTGTCGTCTTCGAGGTATCCTCATGCCGAAGAGCAGAACCAAGTTCGTTTGCGATCGGTGCGGCGCCGAGAGCCTCAAGTGGATGGGGCGCTGCCCGGAGTGCGGTGAGTGGAACACTCTGGTCGAGATGGTGGAGGC
>DAHXJB010000201.1:0-7083 GCA_027372455.1 Chloroflexota bacterium
AAGCCGTTGATGAAGTCGAAGGTGACCGCGAGCAGCAGTACGAGTCCGAGAACGGGAACCCACTCAGCCATTTTTCAGCACTATGGTCTGCAGGACGTCGGCGACGTCTTCGCAGCTATCGGTGGCCCGTTCCAGCAACTCGTAGATCTCCTTCCACTTGATGATCTTGATCACATCTGGCTCCTCCCTGAAGAGTGCAGCCAGAACCTGGCGCCTGACCTCGTCGGCTTCGTTCTCGAGCCGGTTGATCTCCACGCAGTTCACCAGCATCTCGCGGATGTTGCGCCGGCTGCGCAGGACGGCCACCGGCTGGTGGATCTGTTCGGCCGAGTCCACGATGATGTCGGCCAGCAGCTTCGCCTGTTCGGTAGGACCCTGCACGCCATACAGGATCATCGTGTCTCCGGCCGATTCGATCTGGTCCAGCACGGTGTCCATGGCCGACGCAAGCGTGTGTATGTCCTCGCGATCGAGCGGCGTGACGAAGGTCTTGTTCAGCTCGGCGAACAGGTCGTGGGTAATGCGATCCCCCTCGTGCTCCAAACTCTCGAGCTTCTTGACCAGGCGGGGGGCCTGGTCGTACCTGTCCATCAACTCTCGTAGCAGCTTCGCTCCAGCCAGAAGGTTCTTCGCATCCTCTTCGAACAGCTCGAAGAATCTCTGGGACTGAGGCATCAGGCCAAGTCTAGCCACCGTGATCTCCTTTCAATAAAGTCAGTCCTGAGACACCTGATTCGTCAGACTAGTACTTCGCCACACTGGTCTTGATCTGTAGGGAGGGGCCCTGTGCCCCTCCGCCTAGCGCCTAGCGGGCTATGGCAGGCGGCGGCGCACAGGGCGCCGCCCTACACATTAGAACCACCGCGGAGGAGCACCAGGCCAGCCGGCCGGGCTAACGCTCCTCCACCACGTCGAGGTTCCCAGCATGGTGCACGTCGACGTGCACCTTCTTCCCCTCCCGAACAAAGCTGAGATCCACGCTGCTGTCGCCCACCCTCAAGCGGCGAAGCGACAACCGCTTGATCCATGCGGGCAGCACAGGTCTCACGTACAGCACGGATTGGGAGGCATCGGGACGCAAACCCAGGCTCTGCTGCAGCATCAGAAACACTGATCCGGCGGACCAGGCCTGGGGGCTGCAGGAGACCGGGTACTGGGCCGGCATCGACTGGTAGTGGCGATCGCGGTCGAAGCCGCAGTAGAGCTCCGGAAGGCGATAGTTGCCAAAGCGCAGCGCCGCCTCGTACAGCTCGGTGAACAGCCTGCCGGCCTCTCGATGGTAACCGTATCTCTTGAATCCAGCCATTATCAGTGAGTTGTCGTGGGGCCACACCGAGCCGTCATGGTAGCTCATCGGGTTGAAGTTGGGCTCGCGGCTGCTCATCGTCCGGATGCCCCAGCCGGAATGCATGTCCTCCGCCATCAATCGATGCACGACCCTACCGGCCTTCTCTGGAGAGAGGATGCCGGACCAGAGGCAATGTCCCGGGTTCGACGTCACAACCGGAACCGGCTTCCCGCTCCCGTCCAGCGCCAGGGCGAAGAACTGCTCCTCCTCCAGCCAGAAGCGACGCTCAAATTGCTCCTTCAGGGCAGCGGCCTCCGCCAACAGTTCCTCGGCCAGAGCCTGCTCCCCCAGTCCCGCCAGCAGTTCGGCCGTCCGCACGCGAGCATCATAGCTGTAGCCTTGCGCCTCAACAAGCGCGATGGGCGGCTCCACCGGGTCTCCATTCCTCCAGCAAACCGCGTTGGCCGAGTCTTTCCATCCCTGGTTCCTGAGACCTCGTTCCGACCTGCTCCGGTACTCGACGAAGCCATCCCCGTTCAAATCCCCGTGGCGTCGAAGCCACTCCAGCGCCATCCCCACCTGCCCACGAAGCTCTGAAACCAGATTCCAGTCACCGGTCCATTTCACCAGCTCGCTCAGCAGGATAAGGAATAGCGCGGTCGCATCGACCGTCCCATAGTAGGAGTCGTGAGGCACATCCCCCATCTGAGCCAGCTCACCCAGCCGAACCTCATGGACTATCTTCCCGGGCTCCTCGTCCCGCCAGTCGTTGAACTCCCTTCCCTGGAATTCGGCCAGAAAACGAAGGCTCCCGTAGGCCATCGCCGGCTGCAGCATCAGGGTCTGATAGGAAGTGATCAGACTATCTCTTCCGAAGGGGACGCTGAACCAGGGGATCCCCGCGGCCGGGAGCGGTCCCGACGGCAAGTCGTTTATCAGCAGCCTCAGGTCGTACATCGCCCGATGCATCAGGGCGTTGAACAGCTCGTTGTCGGAATCGACGGAGGTACAGAGATCGGTCCACTCCCGATAGGCCCGCGCCATCGAAGCATATTCGGCGTCAAGGGGGGCCACCGAGGCGCTGACCTCGCCCACCAGGGGAACGACGTGGAGCGTGATGGAAACCGGAGAATGTGGCGGAAGGGTAAAGCGGTAGCTGGCCACGATGTGGGGCGGCTTAACCCTATGCTCTACTCGCCGATCCCTTGACCCGTTAGACGGATGCCGGGCCTCCTCTCCTGGGAACAGTTCGATGCTCGTCGGCGGGGTCTCGAAGCTGATCTGGGTTCGGCGGATAACGCCATCCCCTCCCTTGTAGTTGAGCCAAGCGGTATGCCCTTCCACCGTGGGAGCAGCGATGATGCCGGGTTTCGACCGCTTAGCGTAGCCTCGCACCTCGAACATGTCCCTGAAATCCGAGCCGAAGGCGAGCCTCACCGTCAACTCCACGGGCACCGGACTATAGCTGAAGAAGCCTATGCGCTCGTGGAGGCCATCGCGGACGAAGCGGTTCCGCCGGACGCTTATGGTGCGAGCTTCGAGGAAGGTACCATCCTGCAGGGTGCCGGGATTGTTGGTGAACTGCAGGTTTCCCATGAAGCTCTGATCGCCCGCTGAGGAGAGGAGCGAGATGGACATCTCGTCGATGCTCATCTCGAACATGCTCAGAAACCGGGTATCCCGAAAATACAGCCCCTGTCCTTCCCCACTCAGCGGCTGAACATCTCCAGCGATGTCGCACACCAGGAAGACCTCGTTCTCCTTCAGGACCGTTCGGCTGTCGAAGGGCAGCGCGGTTCTCCTGTCGGCGGAGGCTCCGGCTCGCGAAGGCAAGCGGCTGGCCACCGTCAGGCCACCGTGCTTCCCGGGGAAGGACATAGCTCCAGCAACCCACTGATCGATGGCAGCAGGAAGTCGGGATCAAATTCCATCAGCGGCTCCTTGGCGAACGGCCCCCACATGGCAGCCGCCACCCGAGCTCCAGCGGCTCGGCCAGCCTTCATATCGTAGAGGCTGTCTCCGACGTAAATGGTCTTCTCTGGGGTGGCCCCCATCAACTCCATGCCCCGCAGTATCGGCTCCGGATGAGGCTTGTGGTTGGTAGTGTCATCCACGCACACCAGCGGGTCGATGAGGTGGGTGAGCCCGTTCACCCTGATGCCCCTCAGGGCGGTGGGGCGCTCCTTTGAGGTGACCACGCCCACCGGGTAGCCGCGACGTCGAAGTTCCGTCAGGGTCTCCAGAGTCCCCGGGAACGGCTTGATCAGCCGGTCGTGCAGCTCCTCCTGGGCCTGCCGCCACAGCAGAAACATCTCGTCAATCCGATCCCTCAGATCCGGGTAGAGCCTCCACAGCTGGTCCTTGAGCGGCCGCCCGAAGCCCTCCAAGATCTCCTCATCCGTTGGGGGGTTCTCCACCAGCTTGCTCACGCTGGTCCGATAGCAGTTCAGGATCAGATCGGTGGTGTCGATCAGAGTCCCGTCCAGGTCGAAAAGCAAATATCGAATACTCATGGTACTACAGCAGGTCGTGTCGGCAGATGACCTCGCCTCGGCTGGCCCCTACTCCAACGACTTCAACCTCCACACCCAGCAGTTCTTCGAGTCGAGCAAGATATCGGGCCGCGGCCGGAGGGAGTTCTTCCAGTCTCCTGGCACTGGAGATGGAGCTCTTCCAGCCCTCCATGGTCTCGTACACCGGCTGGCATCGACCCAGATCCTCCGGATCGGCGGGCACGTAGTCGATCTCCCGGCCGTCCAGCAGATAGGCAACGCAGATCTTGACCTCGGCCATTTCGTCCAGGACGTCCAGCTTAGTGAGGGCGATGGCGTTGAAGCCGTTGACGCCGACCGAGTGGCGACCAGCCACGGCGTCGAACCAGCCACAACGTCGCGGACGGCCGGTGGTGGTGCCGAACTCGTGCCCCCTCTCTCTCAGGCGGTCGCCATCCTCATCCAGAAGCTCCGTAGGCATGGGACCGCCGCCCACGCGGGTGGTGTAGGCCTTGAACACCCCTATCGCCACATCCAACTGGGCCGGCCCCACGCCAGCCCCAAGACACAGTCCGGCGACGGTCGGAGAAGAGGAGGTCACGTAGGGGTAGCTCCCGTGATCCGGGTCCAGCATCGTCCCGTGGGCCCCCTCCAACAGGACGTTCTTCTTTTTGCGTATGGCATCCAGGACGATCGGCTCCGTCTCCTGAATGTAGGGACGCAGCCGAGCGGCGTACCCAGCGAAGGACTCCAACATGGGCTCCGGAGCGTACGGCTCCACCCCGTAGACCTTGGTGAGCAGGGCATTTTTTGCCTTCAACAGCTGTTCCAGCCGCGCGCCAAACCGCTGCATGTCCAGCAGCTCCCCCACCCTCAGGCCATCTCGAGACGTTTTGTCCACATAGGCCGGGCCGATGCCTCGCCCAGTGGTGCCGATGCGACCGGCGCCTCTCCCCTCCTCCTGCAGCCTGTCCAGCAACAGGTGGTAGGGCATCACCATGTGCGCCCGGTTGCTGATCACCAGCCCGGAGATGCTGACCCCTCGCTGCTGCAGCCCATCCAACTCCTCCAACAGAATGCCGGGATCCAGCACGACCCCCGGGCCCACGATGCAGATGGTTGAGGGATTAAAGATGCCGGCCGGCACCAGGTGCAGCGCGAACTTGCCCTGCTCGTTGACCACGGTATGGCCGGCATTGTTGCCGCCGTGGGACCGGATCACCACATGCGCCTTCTGAGCCAGCAGGTCGATCACCTTGCCCTTGCCCTCGTCCCCCCATTGGCCGCCGACAACACCCACGATAGCCATTCCCGCTGCTCCCCTCCAGCCCTTTGATCCGAACTCGCCACAATTAGGGGCCGGCGCAGAGCCGGCCCCAACAGGGCCGATCACGGCCCCTTCGTGCCGAGGGCATATTATAGCATAGGGGCATGCCCCGTTTGACGGCTGCGTGAAGGCCAACGGCCTGCCCCATCTCAACCGAGGCAATGCCCTGGGGGCACGCGACCCGAGATTGCATCATATGGAGAGGATTGCCGGGAAGGGACTCGCCGAAGCCCCGAAGCAACTGTGTTTGTTGTCAAGGGCATCAGATGGGTTTATCGCTTTCGGGCCGTGGTAAAGGTTGGAGGAGTGGGGCAGTAAATGCTGCCCCACTCCTCCCCACGGCCCCTGGATCGGCGCTCGGGTCGCTCCCCAGCGTTGCCCTATCCTCCGTCCAGGCATGACCGCTACGCCACACATCGTGCCAGCCTGTTCCCGTCCCAATTGGTATGGCGCTTGAGCATGGAGTTGAGAATCGTGAGCAGCTTACGCATGCAGGCGACCAGAGCGAGCTTCCTCGGCTTGCCCTGATCGAGCAGGCGCTGATAGAACTGCTTGATCGTCGGGTTGTAGCGAGTAGCGGAAAGAACGCTCATGTACAGGGCAGTCTTGACAGGGGCACGCCCGCCCCAGGTAGCTCGCTTGCCCTTGCGTTGACCGGAGTCGCAGTTGAAGGGAGCTACTCCGGCCAGGGAAGCGATCTTGCGCCGGTCCAGGGTGCCCAATTCTGGCAGCTCAGCCAGCAGTGTCATCGACACGACGGGGCCGATGCCAGGCACGCCCCTTAGCAGATCGTCCTTCTCGCGCCACACTGGGCTATCCTTGAGTAGCTGGGACAGATCGTCGTCGAGTCCCTCCAGCTCGCTTTGTAGGTAGCGGATATGGGCCTTGAGTCGCTCCCTGACGGCTGAGGGCGCCATGGTCAGGCGATTCTTCTCGGCAACCAGCATCTCGATCAGTTGGCGGCGTCGGGCCAGCAAAGCTCCGAGCAGTTCGCTCTCGGCTGTGGAGATCGGCCGAGGCTCGGGCTGGACGGCCTGAGCGAAGTGGGCGAGCACCTCCGCGTCGATACCATCGGTCTTGGCTAAGCGCCCGAGGGAGCGAGCGAAGTCACGCACCTGCCTGGGGTTGATCACCGCCACTGGAATCGACTTCTGAGCCAGGGCAGCGACCGCATCCACCTCCAGCCGGCCCGTAGCCTCAAGGACGACCAGTTCGACACGAGCTTGCTTGAGCCGACGGACCAACTCGGCGATGCCGGCCTCGTTGTTGGTGACACTCCACGTCTCGCCGGTCGGACGAAGAGCAACGTCAAGACGAGCCTTGGAAACGTCGATGCCTACGAATACGGACTGGCTGACCATTCGATCCTCCTTAGGCCCGGCCTTGCCTGATACGAGCTACATTGGTGCTCCGGCAACTGTTCGGGCTCGTTGGTGGACGGAGGCGGCGACTCCCGCTTCGGGACGGTCTTGGTGGACCAAGGGGCGATCGATCTGCCGCCTCCGGTATGCCCGTCACTCCCTCACAAGATGTGCCGGACATGGAAAGCATACAAGGGGCGATCTATGGCAGCCCAGGGCATCGTCCTGGGGACGTAGTGCCACGGATAGAGGAAGCCCTGAAGGGGCGTCCCGACGTCCTGGCGACAGGGTATCCCACGGGGGCTGGGCCGCCCCTTCGGGGCTTGGGCGAGTCCCCCTTCCCGACCACCTCTCCCTATGGTGCAATCTCAGCCAGGCCCGCAGAAGGAAGTTGACATGCAAGGAAGCTACCCCTTCACTGCTCCAGCCGTCAGGCCGCTGACGATGTACTTCTGCAGCAGCAGCGCAAAGAGGATCGGTGGCACGCTGCCCAGCACCGCTGCCGCATTCATGGCACCGTAGTCTATGGAAAACCTGCCCGCGAACTCCGAGATCACCACCGGCATGGTCTTGGAGACCTCGGTGGAGGTGAACACCACCACCAGGAAGAACTCG
>DAHXJB010000312.1:0-1505 GCA_027372455.1 Chloroflexota bacterium
GATGCTTCCCGCTATCTCGTTGCCCACCACGCGGGCCCAGCCCCCTCTTCGGACTTCGGCTTCGTTCTCCATGATCTTTCGCGCACATTGGAGAATCATGGCGAGGGTCAACTCGGCCACCGAGTGGCGATTGGAGCCCGGTGTGGTGCACACGGCGATGCCCCTGGCAGAAGCTGCTTTCACGTCGATGGCGTCGTACCCCACGCCTGGCCGGCTGATCACCTTGAGCCGATCGGCACTGGCCAGGATCCGGGCCGTGAAGGGATCAATATCGGCTAGGACGGCGTCGACACCCTGCAGGAGGGCGATCATCTCCTCTTCGGTTCGACCTCCGTGCCAGCCGTTGTACACGGTCTGGATGCCCGCCTCCTCCAGGCGTCGGTCAACCTCGTCTCCGGGATGCACAAAGTCGAGCGTGATCAGCGCGCGCTGGGTCGCCATGTTAGAAACGCCTCCCTTCAAAAGTAGCGGAGGTTCCCCCGGGTTCGATCCCCGGACAGGCGGTAGTGGGAGAGGCCGGGACAACTGGTACAACCGAGAACCCGGTAGCTACAGATCGAGCAACTGCTTGACAAGGTCGCTCTTGATGCTATTATAGCAATTGGTTCGGCCACCGGTCCACACGGCCACTGGGCCACCCAGCAATCCATCCAAATGTGGACAGCGTCCCCGGTCTACGGTCAGTGCCGATCAGCAAGAGAGGGTTGGTCTAAAGATGGACAGGCAACGAGGGTTGTTTGCACTCCTGGAACTGCGACGTCAGAACCTCGACGAGCAGATAGCGGATGTGATCCAGGAGATGATCACAACACAGCAGATCCGCGTCGGCGATAGGCTGCCGCCCGAGCGGGAGTTGTCCCGATTGCTCAACGTCAATCGCTCCACCATCCGGGAAGCGATCAGCCTGCTTCAGGAGCGGGGCCTGGTCCAGATGAAAGCTGGCAGCGGGACTTATGTGATCCACATTCCGGCGGATACCGTCGGTCAAGCCATCAAGCGCTACTTCGTCTCGAGGAACTGCTCTCAGAGGGACTTCATGGCGGTGAGGCTGGTTCTTGAGCCGGAGATAGCAGCGCTGGCGGCGTCAAAGGCAACCCCCGAAGAGCTGGCCAACCTCGCCGACGCGCTGGGGCGAATGGAAGCGAGTTGGCCATCGAAGGATGACGAGACCTACAGCTCTGCCGACGTGGATTTTCACTTTACCCTCGCCGTTGCCTCTCATAACGATCTCTTCGTCGGCATCGCCAGTGGAACCAGCGCCCTGATGAGGATTTGGATAGGTACAACATTCCGACTGGCGAAACATGAAGACAGTTTTCGCCTGCATAGAGAGATTCATCAGGCCGTGGTCGCCCGAGACGCCCAGCGGGCTCGAGAGGCAATGCGCACCCACCTGGAAACCATCCCCTTGCTCGACAGCTAAGCAGAGTAGGTGATCACCTCCGTTGGAGAGCGCTTCAGTGGCCGTTGCTACCAACCCGGCAACACCGAATCCTCCGGCGAGA
>DAHXJB010000339.1:0-6737 GCA_027372455.1 Chloroflexota bacterium
CACGGCGAAGGAGATGCGGGTCGGGAAGTTGGCCTTGATGAGACCGGTGACCACATCGACGGATGGTCGTTGTGTGGCGACCACCAGGTGAATGCCGGTAGCCCGCGCCAGCTGCGCCAGGCGGCAGAGGATCTTCTCCACTTCGTCAGGGGCCACCATCATCAAGTCGGCCAACTCGTCGATGATAACCACGATGAAGGGCAGCGGCATATCCGCGCCCCTGCCCGTGACCATGCGATTGAATCCGTCGATATTGCGGGCGCCTCGGGCGGCGAACAGCCGATAGCGTCGCTCCATCTCCCTCACAATCCACTTCAGGGATGGAACCACCTTCTCCATATCGGTGACAACCGGCGTCAACAGATGGGGCACCCCGTTGAAGGGCATCAACTCCACCATCTTAGGGTCAATCATCAGCAGACGCAGATCGTCCGGCGTGCACTGATAGAGCAACGCTGCGATGAAGCTGTTGAGGCAGACGCTCTTGCCGGAGCCGGTGGATCCGGCGATCAGTAGATGGGGCATCTTAGCCAGGTCGCCAACAGTGGGCGAACCGGAGACATCGCGACCGAGCGCCAGCCGCAGCCGGCCCTTCGACTTCTGGTAGTTGGTACTCTCCAGCAGATCCCGAATGGCCACCACCGCGACCGATCCGTTGGGCACCTCAATGCCAACCACCTGCTTTCCCGGCACAGGGGCTTCCAGTCTGAGCGGAGCCGCTGCCAGCCGCAGGGCCAGGTCGTTGGCCAGGGCCATAATGCGAGCCACCTTCACACCAACTCCCGGCTCAACCCCGAACTGGGTCACCGCGGGGCCCTGGTTGACCTCCACCACTCTGGCCTCCACGCCAAAACTGCGCAGGGTCTCTTCGATCACCCTGATGCGCTGCCTCACATCCACCTGCGACAGATCGGCATCTGGCAATGACTCGAACAGGGTGATCGGTGGTAGGGTCCATTCGCCACGTCGTGCCGGCGCCGTCTTGGCGATCGCCTCACCACCCTCCTCCGTTCGCTGTGGGTCGGCGCCCGAGCGCGGAGCTTTCTTGCCTGCCGCCTTATCCTCCACCACCATAGCGTCGTCGGGAAAGCTCACCACTGTCCGATGGCTGTGCTCCGATCTCCACTGGAGGAAGTGCTCCCATGCCTTCCGGACCCACCCCGCGGCCCTGTGCGGCGAGACCCGAAAGCCAACCGCGATCCCGGCCAGAAGCCCCCCCGTCACGACCACGAAGCTTCCCAACGGTCCGAAGTTACCGCGAAGAGGGGCGCTCACCAACAACCCGAGGTAGCCCCCACCCTGGCCGGCATCCGCCTTCGCCTGCAGATCTACGGGGCCCAGCGGGAGGAGATGAATCAGTCCGAAGAAGGACAGTAGCAGGAGAACGACACCGCCGACCTGCCAGCGACGAGGCCGGAACTCCGGATCCAGTTCCGTCCTCAGCAGAACACCACCGATCCACAGCATAACCACGGGAACGGCCATGGCCCCCCACCCCGCAACCTTCGAGAATAGCCAGGATATCCCTCCGGTCGCGGGACCCTCGGGGAAAAGCAGGCTCAACGCCGTCCCCAGCCCCGCAACTACCAGCACCACCCCGATCAGCTTGCGCTTGGTCTCGGGACTAATCGACGGAAGCTTGGATTCCTGATTTCCCTTCCGTTTGCCGTTTCTCGAAGCTGAAGCCAATACTGACTCCTCAGTCTCCAACCCCACTCCCCGGTCCGTCGTGCTACATCTCTTGCACAACGGGCAGGATCATCGGACGGCGTCGGGTCTGCTCATACAGGAACTTACCTACAGCTTCCTTTATCTTGGACTGGATGAAGCCGAGCTCAGCCTGGCCGGCGCCATCCACCTCCAACACCTGCAAGGCCCGCTCCTTGGCTGCCTCCAGCAGTTCCTCGGAGTTGCGAGCATACACAAAACCGCGTGATACTACGTCCGGGCCGGCCAGAACCCGTCCGGTCTGCCTGTCCACCGTCACCACGACGATCAGCACCCCATCTTTGGCCAGCAGCTGGCGATCTCGCAAGACGACCTCTCCAACCTCGCCCACTGTGACCCCATCGACAAGAACATCGCCGGCCTGAGCCTTCCCGGTGATCTTGCCGTAGTTGTCCCGCTTGAACTCCATGACACTGCCCAGATCGGCCATTAGTATGTTGGAGGAGGGGATGCCGCACTCCTCCGCCAGCCGCTTGTACAACACCATGTGGCGGTACTCGCCATGGGCGGGCACGACGAACTGGGGCCGCAGCAGGTTGATCATCAGCCGCAACTCCTCGCGGCTGGCGTGGCCCGAGACGTGGACGCTGGACTCAGAACCGTAGATCACGTCCACTCCCTGGCGGAAGAGATTGTTGATAGTTCGAGCCACCGCTTCCTCGTTGCCAGGGACCGGAGTAGCTGAGATGATAACCGTATCGCCGGGTTTCAACTGGATCTGGCGATGCTCCCTGTTAGCGATCCTGCTGAGCACCGAGGTAGGTTCGCCTTGAGCACCCGTGGTCACGTAGAGGATTTTATCGGGTGGAAGCTTGTTCACCTCTTCCACCCGCATCAGTGCGCCATCCGGAATGCTGATGTAGTCCAGTTCCTGGGCGATGGCGATATTGCTCTCCATGCTACGGCCCACGACAGCGGCTTTTCGGCCGAATCGATGGGCAGACTGGATCGCCTGTTGGACCCTGGAGATGTTAGATGCGAAGGTAGTTATCAACACACGCCCCTGGGCCTTCTGGAACACTCGATCGAAAGTCTCGGCCACCAGCCGCTCCGACGGGGTGAAGCCGGGCTGCTCCACGCGTGTGCAATCGGAGACGAGCACCAGCACCCCGTTCCCGCCCAGTTCCGCGAGCCGCCCGAAGTCGGTAACCTTACCATCCATGGGACTCTGATCGAACTTGAAGTCGCTCGTGTACACCAGGGTCCCTACCGGCGAGTGAACGATCACGGACACAGCATCGGGGATGCTGTGGGCCACTCGAATAAACTCAACCGTCAACTCCCCCATTTCGATAACGTTGCCGGCCTCGATCACCACCTGCTCCACCGAGCCCAAGAGGCGGTGCTCCTTCAACTTGACGGAGACGAGTCCCTGGGCCAGCTTGGTGGCATATACCGGGACGTTCAACTGGTGCAAAACGTATGGTAGGGCACCGGTATGATCCTCGTGGCCATGGGAGATCACCATACCGCGCACCTTGTGGCTGTTCTCCAGAAGATAGCTGATATCAGGGATCACCAGATCGACCCCCAGCATCTCATCCTCGGGGAACATCAACCCGCAGTCGAGCACCACGAGGTCGTCACCATACTCGACGACCCACATGTTCTTGCCGATTTCGCCGACCCCTCCAAGAGGGATCACCTTCAAACGTTTTTGGGTCAACTGCTCACCGTCTATCAACGCCTAACTAGAAGAGGCTCAGCTGCGTGGGCTGCCCGCCGGTCGACTTTTCCGTCTCCATCTCGCCGTTGCCGTTCTCGCTGCGCACGGTCGCAACGAGCGCCGGCAGTTTCAGCATATCCTGCTCAATAGTTTTCCGAAGAGCTGGCTGGTGGAGGGCTGCTGCCGGGTGATACATGGCGAAACAGAGCATGCCATCCTTCCGACAGCTGGTGCCGTGAAGCTCTCGTATGCTCTTGCCTGGAGGGAAAAAGCGTCCCATGGAAAAGCGCCCGAGGGTAACCACGACCTGCGGCTTGATGGCTGCTACCTGCCGCGCCAGATAATCTCCACAGGCTGCGATCTCCTCCGGGAGGGGATCTCGGTTCTGAGAAGGACGGCACTTCACTACATTCGCGATGAACACCTCAGATCGTGACAGGCCAACCGAACGAAGCAGCTCCTCCAAGAATTGGCCAGCTGGCCCAACAAACGGCCGCCCCTGCTGGTTCTCATACCACCCGGGGGCCTCGCCCACAAACAAGATGTCGGCCTGGGGGTTGCCCTCCCCCGGAACGGTCAAGTGCCGGGATTTCGCCAGCTCGCATCGATGGCAGGCGGCCACCTCTTGGGCAACAGCTTCCAGATCAGACATCCCGGCCTCCACAAAGAGTGTACTTCGGACTTGATAGTATCATCGGGCACAGGTCAAGTCAATTTGGTGGCGCTGAACCCCATGTGATATACTTCCCCCGGTCGAAACTGAACAGCTGGGACCTGCCTTGGCCAGATAGCGTGGCCGGCTTTCGGCAGGTCGGCGGTATAACCGCTAACCTTTCTGCTCTTGCCCTGCTGGCATTCGCACTGGCCGGCACGAGGGACGAGGGCAATCCCGAGGAAAGGAGGTGCGAGGTTGCGAAACTACGAGCTTATGACCATCTTCAGGCCAGATCTGGAGGAGCAACCCCTCCAGGAGGCGGTCGAGCGTCTCGCGGCGCTCATTGCGACGCGGGGCGGCGAAGTCATCAGCAGTGACCCTTGGGGCCGGCGGCGTCTGGCTTACCCCATTCAAGACTTCAGAGACGGCCTTTACCACATCACGCAGCTAAAGCTGGACCCAAAGGCCGCTGACGAACTCGAGCGAAGCCTCATGCTGAATGACCAGATAATTCGTTACTTGCTGTTACGCGTAGAGTAAGAGGAGGTTCGAGGGATGTCGGGACTCTGCAAGGCGATGATCATCGGAAACCTCGGTCGTGACCCGGAGATGCGCTACACGCCTAATGGAAGGCCGGTCACTACCTTTTCTGTGGCCTGCAACCACGTTTACACGGCGAGCGACGGCGAGCGGCGAGAGGAAACCGAGTGGTTCCGAGTGACCGCTTGGGGAAAACTCGGGGAAACGTGCAGCCAGTACCTCAGGAAGGGCGGCAAGGTTTACGTCGAGGGCCGCTTACGAACTCGCACTTGGGAAGGCCAGGATGGGCAGAAGCGCACCGACGTGGAGATAATCGCCAGCGACATGCGCATCCTGGACTCGAAGTCTCGTGGTGAGCTCGGAGAGCTCCCTGGCGAAGAACATGGCACCGTCGACGCCGACCAGATCCCGTTCTAACTCGAGCCCTGCTAGCGCGGTTTCGCCGCGCAAGTGGAGAAAGGGAGATGACTTTGCCTCCAGTAGGAAGACCTCAAAGGCCAGCAGGGCGCCGTCCTGAGGGCGGGAAGCCTCGTTACACACCCCGCCGGAAGGTGTGCGCCTTCTGCGTCGACAAAATAGACAATATCGACTATAAGGACGTCGCCCGACTGCGACGATATCTCTCGGACCGAGGCAAGATGGAGCCACGCCGCAAGACCGGCACCTGTGCCAAGCACCAGCGGCGACTGACAATGGCAATCAAGCGGGCAAGACATATCGCACTGCTGCCATTCACCGCGGAACACATCCGGGAGAGCGGGATCGCCATCCGCGGCTAGCGGTGGTACGGTGACGTCATTCCAGCAATGCTGTTAGGGGCGGGTCTTCGACCCGCCCTTGCCGCCAGGGCTCGGCCCCCGGCCAACACTCTTTGCACACAGCTAGAGGAAGGAATGCCGAATAACCAGCCGGTCTCCAAACCCACCAGCGACCCCACCAAGGGGACATCACACAAGCCCCCCACTCCGCGACGGAGCCCCGTTCCCGGCCAACGCTTCTCACGTGATGAGCTGTCTCGGCACGAACGTGAGGTCCGAGCCAAGAAACTCCTCTACTCCGGCATGGGGGTGCTATTCGTGGTGATAGCCACCATTCTCGGCTTTGGCTGGTGGAGAGAGTATGTGGCTCGAGCCTCAGATCCTGCCGCCATTGTGGAAGGAAAACCGATAACCCTCCAGACCTACGCCCGCATGCTAGATTTCCGCCAAAAGGGCCTGGAGCAGCAGATGCAGTACATGGAGGCAGAGCTTCAGTCCCTGGGCTCAAGCTCGGCCAACAAGTCTACCGCCAATCTCATTCAGCAGCAGATCCAGCAAGTCCAATTCAGACTGGCTCTTCTGCCGGATCAGACCCTCAACGACTTGATCGATCAGCAGTTGGTTCGCCAGGAAGCAGCTCGCCGGGGCATCACCGTTTCGGCCGCTGACATAGACAACGAGATCAACAAGGAGTTCGGCAACCAGCCAGCAGCTGCACCTGCCGCTGCCGCCACCTCGGCTCCATCGAGCACACCACAGGCAGCTGCCCAACCAGCTACCGGGGCCACGCCTGCGGCTGCGACTCCAACCTCCGCTACCGCAACGCCTTCGTCGGCTCCCACACAGTCGTCCAACGCCACCCCTGCTCCCACTGCCGACGTTAAGTCACGAGTCAACAGCTATCTGAGTGCCATGGGGATCACCGAGACTGAGTTCAGGTCCATGGTGGAGGACCAACTGCTCTATCAGAAACTCTCCGATGCAATGGCCGCTCAGGTACCCACATCCGCCGAGCAGATTCACGCTCGACACATCCTGGTAGACACCGAGGCCAAGGCCAAGGAGATCGAGGACAAGTTGAAGGCTGGTGGGGACTTCGCGCAGCTGGCCAAGGCCGACTCCCAGGATACCGCCACCAAGGACAAGGGTGGAGATCTGGGGTGGTTCCCACAGGGCAAGATGAGCCCACAGTTCGACGACGTGGCGTTTAAGCTGCAGGTGAACCAGATCAGCGATCCGGTTAAGACCGCTTCTGGATACGAAATCATCCAGGTCCTGGAAAAGGACCCCAACCGGCCATTGGATCCGCGGGAGTTGGCTCAACGCAGGAGCAATGCCCTGCCTCAGTGGTTGCAGTCGGCCGACAGCGACCCCAACATTCAGCGCACAT
>DAHXJB010000369.1:0-1533 GCA_027372455.1 Chloroflexota bacterium
TCCTCACCGGCGGGCTGTTCCCGGTTTCAGGCCGGGTTATCTCCATCACGATGATCGGTCTCGGGACGATGCTGTATGGCGTCGTGGGTGGTCTTATCGTTTCTGAGATCAATCCACTGATCGCTACCGCCACGGGCACCAGCCCCATCGCTCCCTTCTTCTTTCTGACCAACGCCTGCCAGGTGCTGTCCGCCTACATCACCGGCAAGATCTTCGACAACGTCATCACCTGGAAGGCGACCATAACTAACGGCGTGCTGGCCACCGTCTTTCTCGTCCTGGTGTACATCCCGATGCACGTCCTGTACTTCCACATGCCAGTCGAGAAGATGGTTTCGCTGTACGCCATGCAGAGTCTGTTCTCCCTGACGGTTCCCGCCATCCTCCTTCGGATCCTGCTGAAGGTGGTTAGGGACGCCGGGTTCGTCGAGGAGTAAAGCCGCAGCAATCCGGCTGGTTGGGTCCGATTGTCTGTCATGCCAGCGGGGGTCACGCCCCCGCTGGCTTCCCCCATCACCGGGAGGTAACGATGCCCAAGTTCCTGTTCGCGTCGGCTCTGGAGAAGGACGCGGTCACCTTCTTCTCCAGGCTCCATCCCACCACCATGCTGATAGCCCTGGGCTGCATGGTGGTGATCATCTTCTCGACACTGAACTTCCTCGCCCTGGTTGGGATCCTGGCCTTCCTCTTTCTCATCGTGGTCTTCGATGGCATGCCGAAGCAAAGCACTTTCACAGTGCTGCTGGTGGTGATCCCGCTCTGTGTGTTCATAACCCTGATTCAGGCGCTCACCGATCCCAACCAAATCATCGCCCGCTTCGACCTGTTCGGGATGGGGATCCTGGTCTCTCAGGAGGGCATCTTCCTGGGGCTGTCCATTACCCTTCGCGTGGCGCTGATGGCGCTCACCATGACCATGTTCTTCACCGTGGTGCACCCGGTCAAGCTGACGAGGGCCCTCTACGACATGGGGATGCCCTTCAAGTTTGCCTACACCTTTGTCCTGGCGCTCCGCTTCCTGCCGTTGATACTCGACGAGCTGGCGACGATCAACAACGCTCAGAAGTCTCGAGGCTACGACATCGATCGGGTCAACCCGGCCATCAAGGTGCTGAAGATGTTCCCGCTTACCATACCGCTCATCCTGGGCGCCCTGAAGCGGGCCGATACCATCGCCCTGGCCATGGACCTGAAGGCGTTCGATGCCTATCCGAAGCGGACCTTCTTCATTGCCCTGCAGAAGGGCAGTGCCGATACCGTGGTTCGCGCCGTCAGCGTCGTGGCTATGGTGTTCTTCGTGGTAGTCACTTTCCAGGGGATACTGTAACCATGTCGCTAATTGAACTCGAAAACGTCAGCTTCCGCTACTCCGGTACGAGCCGGATGATCCTGGAGGACGTGAGCTTCTCCATAGAGGAGGGGGAGTTCGTCGCCGTCTTCGGGGAGGGCAAGAGCACCCTGTTGATGTGCCTGTGCGGTGCAATTCCGCACCTGCTCCCCGGCAAGTTCTCCGGCCACGTTCGGGTCGACGGT
>DAHXJB010000389.1:0-6605 GCA_027372455.1 Chloroflexota bacterium
ATCAAGGAGGTATACGTGGCAGTCGTAGTCGTTGGACAAGCCGAAACCGCTGCGGCCGCTTCCGACGAGGTAGAGGTCTTTCAGGACTTGCACGGTTGCCTCCCGCTACTTCATGTGGGGATCCAACAGGTCTCTCAGCCCATCTCCCAGGAGGTTGAAAGCCAGCACTGCCAGCATGATGGCGATCCCCGGAAAGATGGAGATCCACGGTGCGAGCTGCAGATAGGTGCGCCCCTCGTTGAGGGTGGTGCCCCAGGACGGTGTCAGGAGCGGCGTGCCCAGTCCGAGGTAGCTCAGCGATGCCTCGGTCAGGATGGCGTAGGCGACGGTCACCGACGCCTGGACAAGAATAGGCGACAGCAGGTTCGGGAGTATGTGTCGCCAGAGAATCCGCCCATTGCCGGCACCGATCGCTCGAGCCGCCTGCACGTATTCCTTCTCGCGCTCCGTCAGGGTTGGCCCTCGGGCCACCCGGAAGAAGAAGGGTGTATAGACGATGGAGATGGCCACGATGGCGTTGGAGATGCCCGGTCCCAACATGCCGGCGATGGCTATTGCCAGCAGTAGCAGGGGGAAGCTGAAGAGGATGTCCATCAGACGACCGAAGACCGTGTCCCATCCTCTCCCGAAATAGCCCGCTATCAGACCGAGCAGGCTTCCCATCACCATGGAGGCGGCCACCGAGACGAAGCCGATGCCGAGAGACACGCGGGAGCCGTAGATGACCCTGCTCAGCAGGTCCCGCCCGAAGCGGTCGGTGCCGAAGAGGTGCTTTAGAGTAGGTCCCTGCAGAGAAGCCGTAACGTCCACGGCCCCTGGATCGTAGGGGGAGATTAGGCTGGCGAAGACGGCCACCGCCACCAGGAGGACTGCCATGATCATTCCCGACAACACCAGTCGGTTGCGAGTGATCTGATGCAAGAAGGAGGCGCGCCTCGGAAACGCAGTACTGGCACCCACAGTAGGAGCTGGCGTAGGCGGAATGGCGGTAATGCTCTCAGCCACGGCTTACCCTCGGATCCAGGTAGACGTACAGGACGTCTACGATGAGATTGACCACCATGAACATCACGGCGATGAACAGCACGGCCCCCTGGACCGTAGGGTAATCTCGCTGAAAGATTGCCCACAGTACCAGGCGACCCAACCCCGGCAGGCCGAACACCTCCTCCACCACCACGGTGCCTCCCAGCAGGTAGCCTACCTGCAGGCCGATGACGGTTATGACGGGGATGAGGGCGTTCTTCAGACTGTGTCTGGCCAGCACGACATACTCGGTCAGTCCCTTGGCGCGGGCGGTACGGACGTACTCCTGGCGCAGCACGTCCAGCAGGCAGGAGCGGGTCATCCGCATGATCACGGCGGCGCTGGCCGTACCCAAACAGAAACCCGGCAGCAGCATCATCTCCAGGTTGGTCTTCAGATCCTGGATTGGGCTAGTCCAATCCAGGGGCGGGGCCCAGTGGAGTGCGATAGAGAGGATCAGGATCAGCATCGTGCCCTGCCAGAACACCGGAATGGACAGGCCTATCAGAGCGGCCACCCGAGCGAGACTGTCCGTCAAGCTGTTCTGCTTCAGGGCCGACACGATCCCCGTCGGCACGCCGATCAAGATGGCTACCAGGATGGCGATGAAGGTCAACTCCACGGTCACCGAAAGCCTGGAGAGGATGAACTGAGTGACCGGCATCGCCATGCGCCAGGAGTTCCCCAGGTCCCCCACCAGAACGCGGCTGATCCAGTGGTAGTACTGGACATACACCGGCTGGTCGAGGCCGAAGTAGGCCCTCAGGCTCGCTATGGTCTCGTAGGAGGTCAGCGCCTCACTTCCCATCATCATCTCGACGATGGTGCCTGGAATGAGCCGAACCATAAGAAATACGAGGACCGTAACCCCAAAGAGGGACACGATCATTGCCAGGAGTCGATTGATCAGATACTTAGCCATGCTGATCCCGTTCTGGGCGGGCTGGCAGGAATTTCAGCCTACCAACCCGCCTTGCTTCGTGGGTTACTTATCCACCCAGGTGTCCTTGAACCCGAAGTACCAGCCGCTGGGGTGCTGCACGTACCCCTTTACCTGTGGCCGCTGAACGGTCAGAAGGTCAGCCGAGTAGAGCGGAATACAGATGGGGTCTTCCGCCATCAGCTTCTGAAGATCGTCGTAGTAGGGTTTGCGCTGGGCGGGATCTACTGTGGAGCGGCCCTTGTCCAGCAGTTCGTCCGCCTTGGGGTTGTTCCATCGTCGGAAGTCCATGCCCTTGGGCTGGGAGTGAAAGTGCCTGTAGTAGAGCAGGTCGGGGTCCATGAACCCACCCCAGGCGTTCAGAGTGATTGGCTCCCGCCGTTTGTTCCAGTCCTCGATCCAGACACCCAGATCCACTGTCTCCACCGTGACGTTGATGCCGACGTCCTTCAGGTTGGCCGCGATAATGGGGGCGTTGGCTGCCATGGTGGCGTACCCCACTATGGTCCGCAGCTTCATGTCGAAGCCGTTGGGGTGACCGGCATCGGCTAGAAGCTGTTTGGCCTTGGCCACGTCCCGCTTCTGGTTGGGGAGTTGATCGGGGCCCAGAGCCCAGAACTTCATGGCCGGCGGCATGCCACCGATCACCTGCCCGAGTCCCATGATGCCTGCCTGCATGATCGCCGGCTTGTCCAGCGCCAGCAGGATGGCCAGGCGCACCTTTGGATCCTTCACAGGATCGATGTCGCCGGGCAGCTCCATGATGTCGATCTTGATGGCCAGGGTGCGGGTGGCCACCACGCTCTTGTCGTCCTTCACCAGCAGGAAGTTCTTGGCATCCTCGATGCCCATTGCGTCGACGGCACCTGCACGCAGACCTGCCATGGCGGTCTGCTCGTCTGGGATCACCTGGATGACGAGCTTGTCCAGATATGGCCTCCCCTTCTCCCAGTAGTCCGGGTTCTTCTTGAGGGCCAGCCTCTGGGCCGGAACGAACTCCTCTACCGCGAAGGGGCCCGTGCCGATAGCGGTGCGCCGCAGGGTATCACCGGTAGGCGCGCTATCCTTGGGTATGATCGCGTTGTACCGGCCGGCCAGGTTGACCAGGAAGGGGCCGGTTGGCTCGTTGAGGGTGATCTTGACGGTGTTGTTGTCGACGGCATCGATCTGCTTGATCATCACCAGGTCGCCACGACCCGAGGATCCCACTTTCGGGTCTAGAACGCGCTCCAAGCTGTACTTGACGTCGTTGGCATCCAGCACCTTGCCGTTGTGAAACTTTACGCCCTGGCGCAGCTTGAAGGTGTAGACAGTGCCGTCGGGGCTGACTTGCCAGGACTCCGCCAGCTTCGGCTGCACGTTCACGTCGTTGTCGACCCAGGTCAGGTTCTCGTAGATAAGGAACTTGCGCCGGTGCCACGCGTCGGCTGCCTCGAGGTGGGGTTCCAGACTCGGGACGTCGATAGAGGTTGCGAAGACAAGAGTGCCGCCGGTCTTAGGAGTGGCGGCAGCTTGCGCCGCAGCTGGAGCGGTTGTCGCGGGGGGCGCAGCTGCGGCTGCGGTGGGAGCGGCAGCCGGCTTAGCGGCCGCAGAAGCAGGCGCTGCCGTGGGCTGGGTGGCCGGCGGCGTCGCGCTGCAGGCCGCCAGCAGGTTGCCTGTCGCCGTCAGACCAGCCGCGAGCGCGACCTTTTGCAGGAATGATCGGCGACTGATCGTTGGGAATCGAGTCGTTTCTTCAGTCATTTGCTGTAATCGTCCTCCGTTTCGCGCTACGGTACCGTACCGAAGCCCTTCGGTTGGCCTGAATGGGCTGCTGTGAGGCAGCCCCCGAGGTACCCTCGTGCACGGCGCTGCTACTAATCTCCGCTGGAGTGAAGCCCCCCAAGACGGTTCTCAATTCAGGACGCGGACACGGTGAACCAGGACGAACAGGACAGCTGCGCGATTCTCTCTGTGGCCACCTCCTCTCGGATCTGCCTCTATGCCTGGGCCACGCCTTGTGGCTCTTCTTGATGCCTAGACCAGGTGAGTAACTGTCTCCCCCAAGGGTGATCACAGCGACCATGGTGTCCTGCCCGTATTCCTTCAAGGCGGCTCCAAGGGCATCCTCCATCCGCGCTGCCCCGATGGGGTGATCGAGAGCGGTTTCAATGGCCCCTTCCTCGTCGCCTACGGGCTCAACCCTCTGAGGACGGATAACCTCCCCGAGGATGCTCTCGTCGAGAGCAAGAGCGAGGGTGTCGGAATCGCCGCGGGGAACGGTGAGCTCAACCTTCGGCATGGAACGCCCCTTCTGTACTGTAGACGGCTCTAGAGATGCTTGATCTTCCCAGAGTACTCGGCTATGTAGCGCTTGTTCGCCTCGTCGCCACCGGGAGCGTTGGCGCTCTTCCAGACAGGGGGTTTCACCCCAAGTCCCACCATGTGCTCTACCGCAGCGATGACCATGGAGTGCAGTATGAAGGCGTTGGTTATGGTCGATCCGGGCGCCACCTTCTGGTCGCAGCCCTCGATGGTCACCAGCGCCTCGCCCACCGGCACCTTGTCATCAATGACCAGGTCCGCGACCTCGCACAGGCTCTTTCCTGAGGGGTGCCGGGCGGGATGACCGGCCGGTATGGCCTTCGAGCACTCCGGAGAGGTGAGGGCGATCACAGTCAACCCTCGAGCCTTGGCTTCCATTGCGGCATCTAGAGTGGCGGCGTTGACTCCGTTGGCGTTGACTACCACGATCACGTCGCCAGGTTCGAGTGAGTAGGTATCCAGCACGCCCTTTACCCAACCAGCGGACCGTTCCACCTTGGTGGACCGGATGGCGCCATACGCGAGGGAAACCCCGGGTTCCAGGATGGCGTTGACGGGTACCAGTCCGCCCGCTCGGTAGAACACCTCCTCGCCAGCGATATAGGAGTGGCCGCCGGTGCCGAAGATGTGGAGCAACCGACCCTTTGCCAGACTCTCGCCGATCAGTTGACCAGCCTCACGAATCTTCCCTGTCTCTTGCTCCCTAACTTGCCTCAGGGAGTCCAGAACTGCCATGTAGTAGCTCTCCAACGGGTCCATAGCCTTTTCCCCTCTCCGTAATCCGGCGCGAAGTGCAACTGCTTCGCTCACTGAACCCTCTACCATGCACCGTGGGCTCTATCTCTCTTAAGGAAGGCTCCCGACCTAGCAAGCTACAACTTTGGCGCCGTCATAGAGCCCCATCCGTCTCTGATGGACGAGCCCGGCGGCCCCAACCGCCCCAGCGAGGGAGCCGAGTTGGGCACGGACCACCGGCATCGCGCTTACCCGATGGAGCGGAGGTAGGGCGCGGTTCTCCACGACGGCGCGTACGGTCTCGAAGAGCAGTTGGCTGGAGTGGATCAGACTGCCAGACAAAACCACCACAGTGGGATTCAAGAGCGTGACCGCGTTCTTGACTGCCGAGCCGATCAACTGGCCGGCGGATCGCACGACGTTGGATGCCAGAGGGTCGCCCTCATCGGCGGCGTTCACCACCATGTCTAGGGTGACCCGGTCAGGATCGCCCCCGTCTCTCTCTGCCAAGGATGATTGGGCGCCTCGTCGAAGGGCGTCGACGGTGTTTCGCAGGATCGCCCCTCCCGCTGCCTCGGCCTCCAGACATCCTCTGCCCCCGCAGCGGCAGGGGGCGCCGCCGGGAACGACGGTGGTGTGGCCCAGTTCCCCCGATTGGCCATCGTCACCCATGTACAGTTTCCCATCGACGATCAGCCCCATCCCGATGCCCATGCCTATGTCTATGCAGATGAGGTGCTCTGCCCCCCGTCCCGCACCAAACCATCGCTCACCCAAGGCGATGGCGCGAGGGGTGTTCTCCAAATAGACGCTGGCGCCGACAGCGTCTTCCAGCAGCCTGGCGAAGGGGACGTCGTGCCAGTTCAGATTGGTGGAGGTGATCACGTGGCCGGAGTTCGTTTCCAGTAGGGCGGGGATGGCGACTCCGAGCCCTGCCAGCTTCGAGGGATCTATCGCAGGGGAGGATCGCATCTCCTGCGCGAAGGAGGCGATCCACTGGGTTACAGCGGACACCTCGGGGGGATTGGGCCTCGGCATCCTGCGGGTTTCCAGAACCCGAGCCGAGAGGTCAATCAGCACGCCCACCAAGGATGCCCCGCTCAGATCGACGCCGAGGCTGTAGGCCGCCGAGGGGTTGAACTGGAAGATAGCTCTCGGGCGGCCGGTGGAAGGGCGGGACTGAGCGACGCAGCGGGCCAAGTCAGAAGCAACCAACTCCTCGACGATGGAGAAGCAGGTGGGAGGGGTCAGCTTGGTAGCCCGAGCGATGGCGGTCCTGGGCATGGGGCCTTCTCGGCGCAACAACTCCAGGACAGCTGCCCGGTTGATCTGGCGGACGACCTGCACATCCTTGATGAGGTGTACTTGCATAGCGATCTCCGATCCGGAATCGGGGATAGCCACGGCCGCGCCAAGGGAAGACGGATTCCTAAAGGGCCTTTATTATGGACCCTATAATAACCAGTAAGTAGATGTGTGTCAAGGACATTCACTCGCAGAAACTTCGGAGGCGTCTGCGAATTCGGGGCTGTGAGGACTTCACCTCTGCAGTAGGCCACCAGCCGGTACCGGCCCAATCGACATGCTGCCTGGATGCCCC
>DAHXJB010000390.1:0-1670 GCA_027372455.1 Chloroflexota bacterium
CCCGCTTCAGCGGGCTTCGTTTTCTCAGCCCGCTGCTTTAGCGGCGGGTAAAGGTGCAGCAAACTTGGCGGACGGACCATTTAGGGCTACGGCCACCATCCCTAATATACCAAAATATACCAAAGATCGGCCCGGTGGCACGAATGGTACGACCTGCTCATCTGCCTGAACGGATCGCCCCTGTGCCGAAGAGCCGCGGCGGAAGAGCATTCACCCGGGGTCTGATGCACGGAGTGAGGACATGGGATAAAATGAAGTCACTTCAGTCGACACTCCAGCGGAACCCGAGGAGATCTCATGCAAAACGCAACTTGTGACATCGGGCTGATCGGCCTCGCGGTGATGGGCCAGAACCTGGCCCTGAACATGAACGACCACGGTTTCCGAGTGGCTGTTTTCAACCGAACCGTATCCAAGGTGGACGAGTTCATAGCCAACGAGGCAGCCGGCACCCTGGTGGTAGGGGCTCACTCACTGGCCGAGCTGAGCCAGCTGCTCAAGCGACCACGTAGAGTCATGCTGATGGTGAAGGCCGGCGAGACCGTTGACCAGATGATCGAAAGCCTTCTGCCCCATCTGGAACAGGGCGACATCATCATCGATGGTGGCAACTCTCATTTCCCGGATACCGACCGTCGAACCCGGGCCCTGGCGGACAGGGGGATCCTTTACATTGGAACCGGTGTCTCAGGAGGCGAGGAGGGCGCGCGACACGGCCCATCCATCATGCCCGGGGGGAACCCTGCGGCCTGGCCTCACGTGAAGGGGATCTTCCAGGCGATCGCCGCGAAGGTGGAGGATGGCTCCCCCTGCTGCGACTGGGTGGGCGAGAATGGGGCCGGACACTACGTGAAGATGGTCCACAATGGCATCGAGTATGGCGACATGCAGCTCATCTGCGAGGCCTATCAGCTGTTGAAGGACGGACTTGGCCTCAGCGCCGACGAGCTGCACGAGCTGTTCGCCGAGTGGAACGAGGGTGAGCTGGACAGCTACTTGATTGACATAACCAGTCAGATCCTGGCCAAGAAGGACGAGGATGGGGCCCCGATGATCGACAAGATCCTCGACACAGCCGGCCAAAAGGGCACCGGCAAGTGGACCTCCATCAGCGCCCTCGACCTCGGCATGCCGGTCACCCTTATCGGCGAGGCCGTGTTCGCCCGTGCCCTCTCCGCCCTCAAGGAGGAGCGGGTCGCCGCCTCCGCTGTCCTGCCCGGACCCAGTCTCCCGGCAGAGCAGGATCGCAAGGCCTTCATAGAGGATGTGCGCCGGGCGCTCTACTGCTCCAAGATCGTCTCCTACGCGCAGGGCTACATGCTGCTTCGGGAAGCGGCCAAAGAGTACGGCTGGAATCTGAACTTCGGTGGTATCGCCCTCATGTGGCGAGGCGGCTGCATAATCCGCAGCCGGTTCCTCGGGAAGATCAAAGAAGCTTTCGACAAGAACCCGACGCTCACCAACCTGCTGCTGGACGATTTCTTCTCCAGGGTGTTGATCGAGTACCAGCCATCCTGGCGCCGTGCCGTCGTCCAGGCCGTGCAGCGGGGCGTGCCCGTGCCCGCCTTCACGGCAGCCTTGTCCTTCTACGATGGCTACCGCAGCGGTCGGCTGCCTGCCAACCTGCTGCAAGCCCAGAGAGACTTCTTCGGCGCGCACACGTACGAGCG
>DAHXJB010000425.1:0-11682 GCA_027372455.1 Chloroflexota bacterium
GGTGCTGGCCATCGTGTCGCCCCTCAGTGGGTGGGTCTCGGACCGTATTGGGGCGCGCATTCTCTCGTCGGTGGGGTTGGCGATAAACGGCCTCGCCCTCTACCTCCTGGGCAGCCTGACCGTCGAGGAGAGCTACGTCAGAGTGCTGTACTGGTTGCTGCTGTTGGGCTTCGGCCAGGGAATGTTCCAGGCCCCTAACAACAGCTCTGTAATGGGGGATGTGCCCAGGGACAAACTCGGCGTCGGGTCGGGGATCCTCTCCATGGTACGGAACCTCGGGCAGGTGGTGGGTCTGGCCATCAGCGCCTCCTTCCTGCTCAGCAGCCTGTCGACGGTGGGTGGAACCGCGGCCCTGGGGGCACTGGAACTTGGGGGGATCAGCGGGCAAGCGAATCCGGAGCTGCTGGCGGCTTTCATGGCGGGATTTCACGATGCCTACCTGGCTGCCACCGGGTTCGCCGCGTTGGGTGTCCTGGCTTCGCTGGTGCGGTCCTCGAGGATGGCGCCTCCCGTCAGTCTGGTGGAGAGACGGGAACCCACTACCGAACAGCCGCGCTAAGTCAATAGCTCTTCCAGCCTCCGGCGATTGAAGCCGACAACCACCTCGTCGTCGATCTTTATCACGGGGGTGGTCATGTAACCCAGTTCGGCCAGCTCCTGTATGGCGCTTTCGTCTTTCAATACATCCCTCTCGACGTAGGGTATGCCCTTCTGTGAAAGGAACTCTTTCACCCTATCGCAGAACATTCAACCCGCCGTCTGGATGTACACTATCACCTGCTTTGCCATAGCTTTCCCCTTTCAGCTCAGGAGTGATGTTGTGGAATCGACCGCTCACCCCGTCACGGGCAGGGTGAAGCAGAATGTTGAGCCTCTATCCGGCTCGCTCTCCGCCCAGATGCGCCCGCTGTGGGCCTCAACCAGCATCCTGGTGATGTAGAGCCCCAGGCCCAAGCCCTCTTTTCTCTTGCTGCTCTTGGCCCTGTAGAACCGTTCGAACAGATGAGGCAGCTCCTCGCGGTCGATCCCGGCGCCGTGGTCGATCACCGAGATCTTCACCTCGTCTCCTCCCTCCTCCACCTTGACCTCGACGGTTCCGTCCGAATACTTCAAGGCATTGGAGAGAAGATTGGTCAGGATCCGCTCCAGGCGATCCGGATCGGCTAGAACTGTGGAGCGGAACCCCGGCATCTCGATGCTTATGCGGTCGGTCTCCATGAAGAGGGAGAAGCGCTGTTTCAGCTCGACCGCGAAGGATGCCACATCGAGGGGCAACCTTTCCAGGTGCAGCTGCCCCGATTCCAGCCGTGCCGAGTCTACCAGATCCTGGATCATCCGATTCATGCGGTGAGCCGCCGTGTAGATCGATTCCGCGCTCTGACGGACCATCTCCGGCCGATCCATCATCCGCTGGATGATCTGAGCGTTGCCCTGGACCACGGTGATGGGCGCTCGAAGGTCATGGGAGATCATGGAGAGGAATTCCTCCCGGCTCTGCTCCAGGTTTCGCAGCTCCGTTACGTCCCTGTAGATCAGGATCGCCATCTCCGCCTGGCCATGCTCGTCCAGCACCGCCCCGCTCCCGAAGACCACTCGCCGGCTGGAGCCGTCGGCTCGTACCACCGTCGCTTCCTCGTTAACCAGCTGCTCGCCCCGCAGCACTCGACTGATCGGCAGCAGTTCGGGTGGCAGTGGCTCGCCGTTGGATCCCAAGACCTGGGCGTGAGTAGAGTCGAATACCCTTAACACCGGTTCGTCGGGATCCCCGAAGATCTCGCATGCAGCGTCGTTCCGAAGCAGTATATGGCCTTCTCGGTCGACGATGATTACACCCTCGCGGAGGTTGCGCAGCAGGGCATTCATCTGCTCGAGCTGCTTCTCCGCCTGCGTGGCCGACTGCTGATTTCTCAGATCCGAGGCCAACAACTGCCTGTTGGCCTCCTTCAGTTGGCCGAGAAGCTGCTCTCGCTCGGCCTCGGCCTGTCGCTGCTCCGTGACGTCCCTACCCACGGCCACGGATCCGCTTACCCGACCCTCCTCGTCGTGCAGGGGGGCGGCATGCCAGATGATGATCCTGCGGCTACCGTCGGATGCGGTCTGCACTATCTCAATGTTGCGCACCACTTCGTTGCGCAACGCTGCTCGCTGCAGCGGCAGCTCCTCACTATCAAAGAGGGTGCCGTCCGGGTGGTACAGCCGGTAATGGCCGGGGTGCTCCTGGGAACTCAACCCTTTCTGGATGGTCATGCCCACCAGAGCCGAGTAGCTGGGGTTCATGTAGGTGGCGTGGCCCTGCGCGTCCGCCACGGTCACGGGGTCCAGCATGTTCTCCACCACCGCCTGCCAGCGGGCCTGTTCGAGCCGGGTTCGACGATTCGCCTCTTCGAGGTCGGCCAGCAAACGCTCCCTCTCCTGAGCCTGCCTCAGCTGCTCCATCAGGCGAGCTCGTTCCTCATCCGCCCGTTCAGACTCGGCGGTCGCTGTCGATTCCTGTTCCCGTCCATGGGGTTCGGCCGGCTCCTGCCGCATTATGAGATGGCCGATGAACGCCCCGGTTCGATCCAACACTGGGAAGACGCTGGAGTCCCAGCAGGCGATCGCACGTTCGGCTCCGCTTCCGAACTCGAAGGGGATACGCTCGGTGATCCATGGCTCCTGGCACTCCCGTACCTCTCGGAGTCGGTCTTCGAACTGCTCCGTCCAGTCTGGAATGGTCTCCACCGTGGGGCGACCGATCAGTTGATCCAGGGGTAGCCCGGTCTGTTTGGCAAATGCGTCGTTGGCGGCCAGTACGGCGAGGTTGGGATCGATGAAGGCTATACCGAGGGGCAAGCGAGAGAAAAGCGCGGAGAGCATTGCCGCAGCCGCATCGGTGGAGATGGAGCTCAGACCCCTGATGAGATCGTTGGTCTCCAAGTGCCTGCCTCATTTTCAGGGTGGATGGAGGGCGTTTCCCGATTGGTCGATCGGCATGAGCACGGCCAGAGCCCATCCAACGTCTAACAACATGTTACTCTCCAGCGAGTGTCTATCACAAGGATCTATTTCCACATTCTCCCATTTCCGGTGGCCGGTCACCATCGGACTTGCTGTAATATGGACTGTGCCTCAGATTAAGTTGCAAATACTGAATATCCAGAGGTGGCAGCAAGAAGCGCAGGAGGAGCGTATCAATGGATGGCAACGAAATCCGGCGTACCGCGGTGATCGGCTCGGGGACCATGGCGGCGGGGTTGGTCCAAATCCTTGCCCAGGCCGGGTGCCGCGTCTATCTCGTGGGGCGCAGCGACGGGTCGATGCAACGGTGCCTGCAACGTGTGCGGGATGGACTGCTTGCGCAGGTGAACAATGGGTTGCTGGGCGAGGGAGAGATTGGCCCCATATTGAGTCGCGTGGAGCCCACGACTTCGCTGGAGAGAGCTGCCTCGGACGTCCAGTTCGCCCTGGAGACGGTGATCGAGGATCTGGCGGTCAAGCAGCGGATCTTCGCCGATCTGGATCGCTTCTCTCCTCGGGATGCGCTGCTGGCGACCAACACGTCGGGGATGAGAGTGGGTGACATCGCTGAGCGGACCGAGCATCCCGATCGGGTGCTGGGCTCCCACTTTTTCTACCCACCGGCGGTGGTGCCCGTGGTGGAGGTGGGATACGGCCGCAAAACCTCGGACGACACGATCGAGACCGCCGTTGCTTTCTGGAAGCGGTGCGGCAAGGAGCCCGTGGTGGTCCGGAAGGATATTAACGGGTTCCTGGTCACCAGGATGCAGGCGGCACTGACCCGGGAGGCGATCTCGCTGGTGGAAAACGGGGTCGCGGGACCCGAGGATGTGGACCGCGCGCTCAAGTGGGGCTTCGGGCTGCGGATACCCCTCACCGGGATCCTGGAACAGCGGGATTGGGGCGGCCTGGACGTGCACATGGCGGCATCGGCCTCCATCTATCCCACCCTGGACGATACCAAAGGGCCCATGCCCCTCATCATCGAAAAGGTGGGGCGGGGGGAGACCGGCGCGAAGTCCGGCAAGGGTTTCTACGACTGGACGGGCAAGGACATCGAGGCCCTGCGGGTGAAGAGGCAGGAGCAGTTGCTCCGATTGGTGCAGGCGCTGAAGGAGATCACCGCCGCCGACGAAGACTTGGTTGAGAACGCGTAGCGTCTCGGGATAGGGTGCATAGGCTTCTCCTTCCCCACGACCCCGGTCCCTCACGGCCGAGGGTGAAACCTGGCTTGCAGCAGGCGGAGCCGTCTCGACCCACACCAGTGCAACTTGGAAGGCGGGGTCGTCCCTGACCCCGCCGTTCTGATGGGCGGGTTGACTCAACCCGCCCGACTTGATTGATGCCTTAACCCTTTCCGCGATGAGCCACGGCATCGTTTTGCCGAGGCGGTGGGTCAGGCGAGAGCTGTCTTCGGGTCCTCCCGCCGTTGGAGGAACCAGACCAGGCCCAAGGCTGCCAATCCTATGATGTCCGTCGCGATGCCCGGAGTCAGCAACCCCAGCGCGCCCACCAGCAGGATAGCCCGTTGCCACATGGGTATCTCCCTCCGCCAGTAGCCCATAGCGGCCGCACTCAACCCCACGATCCCGATGATGGACGACGGGATCACCTCGATGATGCTGGTGATCGGCGCATCCACGAGGAGAAGCGCGGGACTCAAGGCAAAGATGAAGGGGACCAGGTAGGCCGAGATGGCCAGGCGGGTGGCGGTGAGCCCTGATTTCATGGGATCGCTACCGGCGATGCCCGACGCCGCGTAGGCTGCCAGGGCGACAGGTGGGGTGATGTCGGCGATGATCCCGAAATAGAAGACGAAGAGATGGGCGGGCAACAGGGGTACTCCCAGCTTGACGAGCGCCGGGGCAGCCACTGTGGCAGTGATGATGTAGTTGGCAGTGGTGGGAACAGCCGTGCCCAGGACCAGAGAGCTGATGGCGGTCAGCACCAGGGTGAGGATCAGGATCCCGTGAGAGAGGTCGACCAGACCGTAGCCCACCTCCAGCCCTGCCCCGGTCAGGGTTATCATGCCTACCACCATACCGGCCGCCGCGCAGGCCACGGCAACGGTCAGGGCGGCTGTAGCTCCCTCCTGGAGGGCACGCAGGATCTTGCGGGGCCCCATCCGCGAAGCCTTAGTCAGAGGGGTGATCAACAGGGTCCCCGCGATGGCAGCCAGTGCCGAGGTGAGGGGCGTCCAACCGGTGACCAACAGGTATATCAGCCCGAACAACGGTATGGCCAGAGGAGCCGCCTTCAGCAGCACCGATCCGAACTTGGGCAACCGCGCGCGCTCCAGTCCCTTCAGCCCCAGCCGTTTTGCCTCGAGGTGCACGGAAATGAACAGGCACGAGTAGTAGAGCACGGCCGGTAAGGCGGCCGCCGCCGCTATCTTCAGATAAGGGACGCCGATCATCTCGGACATGATGAAGGCGGCAACACCCATGATCGGCGGCATCAGTTGTCCCCCGGTGCCAGCGGCAGCCTCGATACCAGCGGCGTAGTGAGGCTTGTAGCCGATGGACTTCATCAGGGGGATCGTGAAAGAGCCTATGGTCACCGCGTTGGCGGTGGAGCTACCTGAGATCATGCCGAACAGGCTGCTTGCCACGATCGCGACCTTCGCCGGACCGCCGGTTGTGTGGCCCGCCAGCGACAATGCTATGTCGATGAAGCTCTTGCCGAGGCCCGAGATTCGCAGCACCGCCCCGAACAGGATGAACAGGAACACGAAGGTCGAGGACACGGCGAGGGGGGTGCCAAAGATGCCCTCGGTTCCCAGGTACTCCTGGCTCACGATGCGCTGAATCGAGAACCCCGCGTGGTGGAGCCCTCCGGGGAGCCACGGTCCCGCGAAGGCATAGAACATCGCCACGAGCATCAGGATCACCAGGGGCATTCCGACGGTTCTGCGGGTCGCCTCGATCACCATCAGCACCGCGATGCCGGCCACAATCTGATCACGGAGGTTGAAGGCGCCGGCGCTGTTAACGATGTGGTCGTAAAACACTACCTGGTAGAGCCCGACCCCCGCGCCCACGAGGGCTAGGACGAAGTCGTACCAGGGGACGCGTTGTCGGTTCCCGCCCCGAAACCCGAATATGAGAAATACCAGGGTCAGAGCGAACCCCAGGTGGATGCCGCGCTGGATCTGTGGAGGGTACAAACCGATGAAGCTCGAGTAGAGCTGGAACAGAGAGAAGGCGGTGGCGATGGCCAGCATGACGGGGCGGGCCCAGCCCTGCAGGGTGTATCTAGGCTCGTCGACCGGGACGTCGGTGAACGCTTCCGGCTTCACCGCGTCGGCCGAAACCACGCGCGCTGTGTCGAGAGAGACAATGGACTCGGGTTTCTTGCTCATACAACCCCCATCATGCTCCCAGTTTGGGGAGTAGAGCGCAGGCAGGCATACACCTGCCTGCGCTCCTGTCTGCTATGGTTACTTCAGGAGGCCCTTTTCCTTGTAGTACTTCTCGGCACCCGGGTCCAGCGGGATCGAAACGCCTTTCAGCGCGTTCCCCGGGGTGACCTCGGCACCGGTGGCATAGATGGCGGCGATGTCCTTCGTTCCCTCGTACATGGCCTTCGTCAGCTGATAGATGGCGTCCGGATTCGTGTTGTCCGTTGTGACCAGCAGGGCGGGCAGCACCACGGTCTCCACCGCGTCCGGCGTACCCTTGTATGCACCGCCCTTTATGGCGCCCTTGGCGTAGTAGGGATACTTTGCGACCACCTTGCCGGCGTCGATCGGCAGGAACTTGACCGACTTCGTCATCGAGATGTCCTGGATGGTCGAGTTGGGCACGTCCAGCTGGAATATGGCGGCAGCCAACTGCTTGTCCTTGAGCTGGTCTCCCATCTGGTCGTAAGGTGCCTTCACCGGCGTGATGTCGTTGAAGGTGAGCCCGTACATGCTCAGCAGGTCACGACTGACGAACTCGTTGGCGCTGCCGGCGGGTCCGACGCCGATCTTCTTGCCTTTGAAATCGGCGATGGAGTTGATCCCGGTATCGGCTATGGTGAAGACCTGGATTATATCGGCATACAGATAGCCGATTGCCCGAAGGCTTGGGATGGGAGCTTTGAACATATCCTTGCCCTTGTAGGCGTCTTCGACGACGGAAGAGGAGGCCATGCCCAGTTGGACCTCCTTGCTGCCCAGCAAGCGCATGTTCTCGACGCTGGCGCCCGTGGACTGGACGGTGATCTTCACGTTGGACTTGTCGCCGGCGACCTTGGCGATAGCGGCGCCCAGGGGATAGAAGGTGCCGCCGGTGGAGCCGGTGCCCATAGCCAGGGTGTAGCTCTTGCCGCTGGCGGCCGGTTGTGCAGCGGCCTGCCCCCCGCTCGACGAAGTAGGTGCGGCAGGCGCTGCCGGGGTCGTTGAGCAGGCCGCAAGCATTGCGGCGACCAGGGCCATAACCGGAAACCAGAGAATCTCCTTGCGCATGACCACTCCTCCCACAGCCAATCTCTTGATGCGCATCATCAGCAGTAACGGGTCGCTTCTACGTTATGGTGCAACCACACCTCCTTTCAGATCCCTGAGCATCCCAGATCTCGGTAGGTAGCAGAAAGAAACAGGGTGCTTGGACTGAGCCAACATCGGCGATGGGAGGATCGTCGCTGATCCAGGTTTTCGTGGATTCGGGAGACGCCGCTTCCTGAGCCGAAGCGGCTCTTCCCCGTGGTTGACCAGGCGAACCGGAAGTTCGAAGCGCGACAGGAAGTGTTAGTCCACTAGTTCAGGATCTCGCGTTTCACGCGGTCCAAGGTGAGATCGAGGATCCCCACCAGCTCGTCGATCTCTGCCCGCGTGATGACCAGTGGAGGGCCAAGCAGGATGTGGTCGCCTCTGCTTCCGTCCACCGATCCGCCTCCAGGGTAGGTGATCAGGCCGTTAGCGAAGGCGGCGCTGCCGACTTTGGCATTGAGGTGCATCTCCGGCGGGAACGGCTCCTTCGTATCCCGATCCCTGACCAATTCGATCCCCAGCATCAACCCCTTGCCTCTGACGTCGCCGACGAAGGGGTACTTACGCAGCCCCTCGAGCAGGGAGCGCATGTAGCCGCCTTGCTCGGCCGCTCGCTCAGCCAGCCCCCATTCTTTGGCGAGGCTCAAGACGGCGAACCCCACGGCGCAGCTCAAAGGGCTGCCGCCGTAGGTGTGGCCATGTACAAACTGGCCAGACCCCTTCTCGAAAACATCGTGGATCTCTCGTCTGACGATGGTCGCGGCGAGGGGCGCGTACCCGCTGGCCATCCCCTTGGCCGTCACCAGGATGTCGGGCACCACATCCCAGTGCTGGATGGCGAAGTCCCTGCCGGTCCGGCCGCAGCCCGTCATCACCTCGTCGGCGATGAACAGGACGTCGTGGCGATCGCAGATCTCACGGATCCTCTGGAAGTAGCCCGCCGGGGCCGGCAGCGCGCCGGCCGATGCGCCCACAACCGGTTCGGCAATGAAGGCTGAGACGTTCTCCGGCCCCTGCCGGACGATCTCGTCCTCCAGAGCCTGGGCGCACCGCAGGTCGCACTCGGGGTGGGTCATCCCGAACGGGCAGCGATAGCAGTAGGCCGGAGGAATGTGGGGAAAGTCGAGCAGGAGCGGCGAGTAAGGGCGCCTCCGGCCGGGGTTGCCGGACATGGACAGGGCGCCCAGGGTGTTCCCGTGGTAGCTCGTCCAGCGGGCGATCACCTTGCTCTTCCGGACCTTGCCCCGCTCCAGGTGATACTGGCGTGCCAGCTTCAGCGCCGTCTCGGTGGCTTCGGACCCTCCGGAGGTGAAGTAGGCGTGGTCCAGATCCCCGGGAGCCATATCAGCCAGCAACGCCGCCAGCTGCTCCTGGGGCTCGCTGGTGAACTGGCTGCCGTGGGAGAAGGCCAGCCTGGAGCATTGCTCCGCCATCACCTGTGCGATCCGTTGAACCCCGTGGCCGATATTGACTACCAGGGCTCCCGAGGAGCCATCGAGGTAGCGCTTCCCTTCAGAATCGTAGATGTACACCCCCTCAGACCTGACCGCGGTTGGGTACTTCTTCCTGGGCGAACGATAGAAAACGTGGGTGCCTTCTGGAATGCTCAACTCTCCCATCTCCACTTCCCCGGCCCCTAAATCTGCTCGACGAGGCAGGACATTCCCATGCCACCGTTGATGCAGAGGGTCGCCAGACCCAGATCCTTGTCCTGCCTCTCCAACTCGTAGGCCAGAGCTACCAGCAATCTCACGCCCGTCATACCGATGGGGTGCCCCAAGGCTATCGCCCCGCCGTTAGGGTTTACCCTGTCCCAGTCCCACTTGAGCTCCCTCTCGCAGGCCAGAACCTGGGCGGCGAAGGCTTCATTGATCTCGATCACGTCGACGTCGCTCAGTTTCATCTTCAGCCGCTCCAGCAGCTTCTCGGTGGCGGGGACAGGTCCAATGCCCATGAAGTGCGGATCGACCCCCGCGCCCGCGAACCCCTTGATGCGCAGGAGCGGTTTGAGACCCATCGCCCGTGCCTTCTCCTCCGCCATCACGACGATCGCCGCCGCCCCGTCGGTCACTCCCGAGGAGCTCCCCGCTGTGACCTGCCCATCCTTCTTGAAGGCTGGGGCGAGCCTGGCCAGGACCTCGACGGTGGTGTCCGGACGAGGGTGCTCGTCGGCGGCGAAAGAGAGAGGCTCCCCCTTCTTCTGAGGAATCGATATCGGGAGGATCTGGGAGGCAAAGCGGCCCTCTCGAATCGCCCGACCCGCCTTCCGCTGCGACGAAGCCGCGTACTCGTCGCTTTCCTGCCGGCTGATCCCGTACTTCTCCGCCAGATTCTCGGCCGTGAGCCCCATATGCATGTTCGCGAGGGCGCAGATGAAGCCGTCCTTGTGCATGGCATCCAGCAGTTCGGCGTTGCCCATCCGGTAGCCCCAGCGAGCCCGGTCCAGGAGGTACGGTATCCTGCTCATCGCCTCGGTGCCGGCCACGAGGACGGTATCGGCCTGCCCGGTCTGGATCGCCATGGTGGCAGTTTCCGCGGCCTTGAGACCCGATCCGCAGGCCATGTTGACGGTCTGTCCGGTGATCGACAGGGGAAGGCCGGCCTGAGCCACCACCTGCCGGCCGGGATTGGGTCCCACGCCGGCCTGTCGAGCGTTGGCGACTATCACCTCGTCGACGTCTGGACCGGCAATCCCTGCCCTGCGGACCGCTTCCGCTCCCACCAACCCCCCAAGTTGAGGGGCGGTGAACTCCATCAAGCTCCCGCCGAAGCGGCCGATGGCCGTCCTGACGGCGCTGACGATGACGACATCTCTCATGCTTCGTGGACTCCCATCTCTTGTCTATATGGCGCCCGCCGACCTCAGCTCATCCAGCCGGTTCGCGTCGTATCCCAGAAGCCCGGTCAAGACCTCCTCGTTGTGTTCGCCGAGTCGGGGTGGCCGAGTGGCGTTGGGCTCCGGCATGGCGGAGCCCCTAACGGGTGTCCTGGCCACCTTCCGTTGCCCAGCCACGTCATCCCTGATCTCTAACAGCATTCCTCTCTCGGCGACCTGAGGACAGCGAAAGACGTCCTCAATCGTCTGCACCGGCCCTGCCGGCACACCCCCCGCCAGCAGAAGTTGAGTTGCCTCCTCCCTGGACTTATTGGCCAGCCACTCCTCGATGAGCGGCCGGAGGAAGCTCTCCGAGCACTTGGCCCTGGCCGGGCCGGTGGCCGTGATCGGATCCGATATCAGATCTTCTCGCCCCATCAACCGGGCCAACCTTGCCCACATGTCATCGGTGGGGCAGCTCAGGGCCACATACCCGTCCTGGGCTTTGTAGGCCGCCCGGGGGCCTGCCAATTGCTCCCTGCCCCGACTAGGCACATCTCCGGTAAAGGAGTAGGTCACAACGGAGCGCTCGTTGAGGGAGATCATGCTGTCGTACATGGAGATGTCGAGGAACTGCCCCTCGCCGGTCGTCCCTCGCTGGATCAGGGCGAGGGTGATGCCGTAGGCAGCCACGAGGCCGCTGTAGATGTCGGGCATCCCGTAGAGGGTGGTGATCGGCTCCCGGTCCTCGAAGCCCACGATGTTCATGATGCCGCTCATAGACTCGACGACGATGTCGAAGGCGGGCCGCTGCCGGTAGGGACCGCCGCTCCGTCCGAAGCCGCTGATGGCCGCGTATATCAGCCGGGGGTTGACCCTTCGCATCTCCTCATAGCCGGTGCCCAGCTTGTCTGCCACGCCGGGTCTCAAGTTCTCCACCACTACGTCGGAGGCCCGAGCCAGGTCGAAGAGCACCTGGCGCCCCTCGGGCTTCTGGAGATCCAGGGTCAGGCTCTTCTTGTTGCGGTTGTAGGCCATGAAACCGCCGCTGGTCTTGTTGCCCCGGCCGTCGGTGGCAAAGGGGCCGATACTCCGCCTTGGATCCCCTCGCACCGGCTGCTCGATCTTGATCACCTCTGCTCCGGCGTCGGCCAGCAGCATGGTGCAGTAGGGGCCGGACATGTATTGTTCGACGGCGACAACGCGAATGCCCTTCAGTGGTGCTTGCATCGTCTATCTCGATTCCCCTTTCCCTCGTTCCCCTCCCGGGTAGGGCGGGGGTTTATCCCCATGCGCGTTAACTTAAGCGACTCTCTCGCTCAGCGGGGCTAGCAGACCCCACCCCGTTCCCCTCCCCGCTGCGGGGGTGGGGCGGGGGTGGGGTTCTCCCCGAGCG
>DAHXJB010000451.1:0-2780 GCA_027372455.1 Chloroflexota bacterium
CTTCCGTCACGTCGCCATGCCCCTGTCCCGGCCGGGCATGGTTGTCGCGGCAATCCTTTCCTTCATTTTCTCATGGAACAACTTCATTTTCGCGGTGATCCTGGCCGGTCAGGACACTAGAACCCTGCCGGTGGCGATCTTTAGCATGCTCAACTTCAATCAATTCGCCTGGGGCAATCTCGCTGCGGCCGCACTGGTCGTGACACTGCCGGTGCTGGTGATCACCATCGTGGCCCAGCGCCAGATCATCACGGGGATGACCAGCGGAAGTATCAAAGGATAGGGGCACGTGCCCAATCGCCTCGGCTCCATCAGGGCGCCGGGCGCAACCATCGGGTATCGATCGGCAATGCGGCCGAATAACCATCGACGAAGGAAGGACGATCTTTGAGTAAGCGACTTTCAGGCGTGATTCCACCGATGCTCACACCGATTGACGACGACGAACAGCCGGACCGCCCCGCGGTCCGCCGCCTGGTGGAGCACATCCTCGCGGGCGGAGCGAACGGTATCTTCCTCCTGGGCACCATGGGCGAGGGACCCAACCTGCGGCTTTCGGTCCGTCAGGCGCTCGTCGAAGCGACCGTGGAGGCCGTCGCCGGCCGGGTCCCGGTCATCGCCGGCGTCCTCAGAGCCAACACCGCCGAGGTGATCGACGAGATGCACGCTCTATCCGGGCGGGGCCTGGACGCATACGTCGTGACCACGCCTTACTACTACAGCGAATTCGGTGGCGACCGCCTGTACCATCACTTCCGGCGAGCAGTCGAAGCCTCGGATCTCCCTGTGCTCCTGTACAGCATCCCCTCTGCAACCAAGGTGGCGCTGTCAGCCGAGATGGTGCTGCGGCTCGCCGAACTGCCCGGTGTGGCCGGTGTGAAGGACAGCTCGGGCCACTGGAACACGGTCCGGACAATCCTCCAGAACCGTCCCAATCCCGAGTTCACGCTGCTTCAGGGCTGGACCACCATGGCGGTGGGAAGCCTGCTGGCCGGCGCGGATGGGCTGGTGCCTGGCGAGGCGAACATCTTCCCCAAGCTCCTGTCCGACCTCGTTGCGGCCGTCAAGCGTGGAGACCTGACAGCGGCCTTCGACTGCGAGGCCAGGGTGTTCCGGTGTGTGCCGGTCCAGGGCTGGGGAAGCATTCATGCGCTCAAGATTCTGGGGAAAGCCATGGGGCTAATGGGCGACAGTGTGACCTCCCCGCTGCCCCTTATCACTCCGGAAGAGATCCGGGCGGTCCTGGCCGCCGGAGAGGCAGCGGGCCTTCCTATCCAACGGGAAAAGGTTGGATAGAACTCATCACCAGATTCCTTGGAGGCAGTAATGGCACGTATCGGGGTACTGACCTTCTCCGACGGGCGGGATTTCATGCACCGGAGGGTGGCGGAGTTCTGCCGAGGGGTTGAGGCAGAGATCGCCAACACGCTGACAACCGCCGGCCACGAGGTGGTGAGGGCCAGGGAGATTCTGGGCGTTCCCACATTTCTCCATGATAGCTGCCCGAGCTACCCAGGGCCCTTTGATGCTGTTTTCCAACATCAACCCTGAATACCCGGGCGTACTGTTGCCACTGTCAGTGTACAGCAGTCCGCTGTACACATCAAGACTCACGGCGCCAGAATCGTGCCGGCCTTCGCCGCCCAACGAGTCGCCTCCGGTATAGCGTTGAGCACGTCCGCCATCCGGCTGGTCTCGTTGTCGATGACGTAGGGGATTTTCAGCACGTGGAACCTCGCGGGTACTCCGCGGTGGTCGATGTGCCCTCGCGGCGACCGCCAAAGGGTTGTGGGGATCTGGTCGACCGGTTATGGGACATGGTCGCCACGATATGAGACAGCTTCGCGGCGGATGGGGTCATAATGAGCCCCGGTCATAAGTGCCGAACGTCCAATGCTGAACATCCAATGCCGAGCGTTCAGTGCCGAACCGCCAGCAGATAGCGCGTGCCGCGTCGCCCCCCGACACTGTGCAGCCAGCCCTCGGTCACAAGACCATCAAGCAGCCTGGTGGCGTTCTTGCGGTTCACCCCCAGGATCCTTCGAACGTCCTCGTTCCGGATCTGCCCATTCCGTTCCAGGATGGGGGGACCAGCGCGCAACCTCATCCGTCTTGGTCATAGCATCTCCTTCAGCCGCTGGCTGATGTACCGTCCCTCCTCCTCTGCAAGGCCGTAGCACCGGAAGAGCACAGCGTCTATGGCATCCTGGATCGGTTGGCTTTCCGGAGCCAGGTGCGCTCGCTCGGAGCGACCATGGAGCACGCGTTTCTCCTCAATGCTCTGGATGCGCCGGCTCATTTCTGCAAGCATCTCGGCAACGTAAGCCGGCATGATCCCAGGTGTCGGAGATGGTTCAAGACTCGTGGTAATCAACTCGTCCCAATTGCCGTCTTTAAGGAGCGGTCGCCAATCATTGCTGGCTGTGCCCTCTCGAATGGACGGCACTGGTAGGGCATTGAACTGGTACTCGTTTACCTTCGAGTTCGTGCTGCCGAGGCGGAAGTACCAATCCAGCACTTTCGAGTTCAGGAGCGCTAACAGAAGTGACAGATCCAAGCTAGATGATGCTTCCGTACAGTAACTGACAGTGTCAAAGCAGAACTGGCCGACGGCAACAGGAGCAGCGATCAGACGGCGGAAATTGTTCTGCGGGGCGCTGCGCTGGAACCCTACCTTAGGATACTTGTGATCAAGAGCCTTTGATCCCTGCCTCTTGTCCTTCAAGAACCTCGGCACATCGAGGTAAAGTTCCTCTCCCTGGGACGCCTCTCGTACCGCG
>DAHXJB010000470.1:0-14748 GCA_027372455.1 Chloroflexota bacterium
GGTGGCCTCCAGCAGCTACAACGCCTGAATGCACTAGGCACACCGACGTAGCAGCGTCGTAGAAAGCGGGTCCAGGGGCAGCGCCTGGCGGGGTGTGGGGTGTCCCCACAAAACTACACACTCTCTGTGTCGGAGTGCTTAGGCCATCGAATCGTGGGCTAAGATAGGGTGAAAATCATGAGCCATAGTCTGAACATTCCAGCGCAGGGTGCGATGGATTTCCTGGCCCTCGGTGGTCTGATCCACCGGCTGGACCCGGGGATTGTGCCATTTCGGAAGGCGAACCAGTGCCAGATACACGTCAGCGGCGGTGAGTACAACGTCGCCGCCAACCTGTCCGACTGCTTCGGCATGCGGACCGGGATCGCCACGGCGATGGTGGACTATCCGATCGGCGACCTGATCGCCGATCGGGTCAGGTCAATGGGAGTGACATCGCTGTACAAGCATTTCCAGCACAACGGCGTCAACGGTCCCAACATGGCGACCGTCTTCAGCGATCGCGGGTACGGTGTGCGCGCGCCGGTGGTCTTCTACAATCGGGCCAATGAGGCCGCGGCCATGCTGAAGCCGGGCGACTTCGACTGGAAAGAGATCTTCGCTCGTGGTGTGCGCTGGTTACACAGCGGCGGTCTGTTCGCGGCCCTCTCTGAGACCACGGGTGAGTTGATTATCGAAGGGATGAAGGCGGCGAAGGAGGCCGGCGCGGTCACCTCCTTCGACCTGAACTACAGGGCGAAGTTGTGGAACATCTGGGGAGGCCCGGAGCAGGCCCGATCGGTCATGGGGCGCATCGTGGAGAACGTCGACGTCCTGGTTGGCAACTAGGAGGACCTGCAGATGGGGCTCGGCATTCCCGGACCACAGGTTGCCGCGAAGTCGAAGCTGGACCCGAGCGCCTTCTCCTGGATGATAGACAGAGTGGTGGAGAAATACCCATCAATCAAAGTTGTCGCGACCACCCTGCGGGAGGTCCATTCCACCAACAGGCATAGCTGGAGCGCCGTAGCCTGGATCGACGGCGAGACCCACGTCGCTCCCACCGCTGAGCTGGACGTATACGACCGGGTCGGTGGGGGAGATGGCTTCGCCGCCGGTCTCTTCTACGGTCTCATGGCCGGTGAGACACCGGAAGAGGCCGTCAAACTGGGATGGGCCCACGGCGCACTGATCACCACCTACCCCGGTGATACCACCATGGCCACACTTGACCAGGTGCGTGCCTTCGCGAAGGGCGGCTCCGCGCGCATCCAACGGTAGGGCGATTGCGTAGTAACGACTTCAGTCGTTCGGTTCCTTCTCATCAGGAGGAGGCGAGCGGCTGAAGCCGTCACCACCTGCCAGCAATCTGCATCATCCGCACTGTGTGCTGCCATCTCGTTGGGCTGGAAGTTGCGGTCGTGCCATCCCGGCCCTTCTCAGTATAGCCCTCACCCTGGCCAGGAAGGCCAGGGGGCTGATCGGTTTGGGAATGCAGGCGTCGGCTCCCGACTCCAGTCCCCTTAACTCGTCGGCTTCGCTCGCCAGCGTTGTCAACAGGATCACCGGCACGTCGGAGATTCGCCGGATCTCCCATAGGGTCTCGAAGCTGTTCTTGCCCCTCAAGGCAAGATCCAGCACAACCAGGTCGGAGCGTTGCTCCAGGAGAAGCTTAATCACACTTTCGCCGTCGGCGGTCTGGACTATGGTAGTCTCCTGCCCCAGGAGCAGAAACCCACTCGTGAGGGTGTCGACCGTGGTCGGGTCGTCCCCCACGACCAGGATCCTGCCTGTTCCCATCATCGTTTACCTGCCCCACCACTCGGCAGTTCTGCCGGCGATGCCGGCGAACCCTGGTAGTTTTCCGGCTTGAGACGGTTGTCGACCGATGGACTGGGATGCTCTCGGGCGGGCTCACTCATCTGCTCTTTCCGAAGCAGCTCTGAAGAGAGCAGATCGTAGGTTTCTCCCGCAGGATCAGGGTTGCCGCTGCCGCCAGAAGAACGGCCGTATACAGGATGGGATAGAACTGGTCTGACACCGTCAGGGAGCTGCCAGCTACCCGGAAGATGTGATTGACCAGGCGAAAGCCGCTGTACCAGCCCGCGAAGAACAGGAACGCCGTTCCCTCCATCCTCTTTCCCGCCAGGATCCAAAGTGCGAGGCCGGAGCCTATCAGCCCCGCCACTGCTTCGTAGAGCTGGGTAGGATGGACAGGCAGTGGGGACCCCAGCGAAAAGATCGCCCCGCCGCTCAACAGCTGATACAGGTGAGCCTCGCTGCCGGCCGGAAAGGTGACTGCCCAGGGGAGGTCGCACACCTCCCCGAAGCAGCAACCCGCCTCGAAGCAGCCGACCCGCATCAGGGCGATCCCGATGCCCAGGGTGGGAGCCACCGAGTCCGCCAACCGCACGAGATCGATCCGCAAGCGCCGACAGGCTACGATCCCGACTAACGATGCCAGCAGAAGGCCTCCGAACATGGAGAAGCCGGTCAGATCCACGGCCCACAGCCGCGACGGGTCCTCCATGTAGAGATCCCTCTTTGTAGCCGCGTCCATCAGGCGGGCTCCGACCGGAACCGCCGCTGCCATCGGCAGCAGGCAGCCCAGGCACCGCCGGGCTGGGAGCCCCCGGCGGTGGGCCACGACCGTTCCCATCGCGATCGTGGCCACCGCTGCCAGGATGAAGAAGAAACGATACGAGCTGGTGCTGATCTGCAAACCACCCAGGGTGAGGCTTAGGACCGGGTTCACTCATCCACTCCTACTGGGCCGGTTTGGAGACGGAGAAGGCACCGGCGATGTCCAGCAGTTTCGCGCCGTCCTTCTCCATGGTGAGCCAGAGGTTGCCTTTCAGGACGTTATCTTTGCCCTCCTGGCTCACCTGGCCCTCCATCTTCAGTTTTCCTCCGCTCTCCGCCGTCTCGACCACCACGCTGTTACCTGAGACTCGGTAGGGCCACGGCTTTTCCTTGGTCTCCTTTCCCTTATCGTTTATCGTGGCCATCACCACCGTGCCTGCCTGGGGGGAGGTAGGGGTGAACTCCATGGTGATCTTGATCGGCTTACCCTTGCTCTGCTTGAGCTGGGACTCGCACTCCTCCTTCTTGATGACGGTGGGTGGCTTCTTATCGTCGAGCGGATCTGGGATCGAAATGTCCCCGAACACCTTCGCGTCGGTGAGGGTCCAGCTCCCGGTCCAGAGACCGGCGATGTCCACTGGGTTCAGATCGATGATTGCGCAGGCCCCGCTGTCCAAACGGGTCAGCTTGACGGTCGGTCCCTTCTTCTCATCCAGGAGGGTGAGCCCCCAGGTCAGATCGCCCGGCGCGCTGAGCTGCTTGGTGGAGTTGCCGCTCAGCATCCCCTCGCCCATAACCTCGATCTTCACGTCGGCGGGCTTCTCACCCACGGCGCCGAGGGACGCCTTGATGGTGTACTCCTTGGGGTTCTTGGCGCCGGCCGAGGCGTCGATGGTCCCCAGCTTGTCGAGCAACTCCTTGGTCAAGGGGGCGAGCCCCTTCGCCTTGCGCACGTCGTTGATCACTCGAAGAACGGCGTCGTCAACACGAAGGACCCGTCCCCCGAGGTTCGCCGCGACCGGCACCGGCTTGTTGTCCACGGTGACGCTCGCGCTACCGGTCTCCACCAGGATCTTCTTGATGTCCTGGGCGGTGAGATTGGGGTTGATCGATTGCAGGACGGCCACCGTCGCCGTCACCTGGGGGGTGGAGAAGCTCGTTCCAGAGCCGTTGACCGGCTTCCCGTCCGCGCCATATCCCATGAACACGTTTGTCCCATCGGCGGCGATGGTCACCTCCCCGTCACCCTGCGCGAAATTGCTGAATGAGGCGGTGCGGCCATCCTCGCCCAGGGCACCCACGGTGATCACGTTGGGCAGTTTGAGTCCGCCGATGTCGTAGTTCTTCCCGTCGAGACCCCCCGACTCGTTGCCCGCGGCTGCCACGAACACCACTTTGGGGTACTTCTTATACATGGTCTCCAGGAACTTCCTGTAGATGCCGGCCTTCCAGTTGTTGTCCGGGCTCGGCTCCTTGGGCCCCTGGGACCAGTTGATCACGGTGGCCCCTGCCTCGATCTGCTTGACCATCTGGGCGAAGCTCTTGACCAGATATCCCGTGCCGTCGCTGAACGAGACCTTCGTAGGGTCCTTCGGGTCCGCCTTTGTTTCCGTGACCTCAGGCGGGCCGGCGCGGCGGTTGGACATGGTGACGGTGAGCTTGCTGCCCAGCGGGCCGGCGATACCGGTGGCGCCCCCGTTGTCCGGGTCGGCCGCGATGATGTGGGTGACCTCGGTACCGTGGTTCAGCCCGCCGTCAATCAGCTTTCCACTCTTGTTCTTGGCCGGTTGGTCGATAACATCCTCCTTCCCCAGCCCAGAGATCTTCGCCTTGCCCTTGATCTCCTCTGAGCCGCTGTAGAGGCCGCTATCCAGGATCCCCACGTGCACGTCGTTCAGGGGGATGCCGCTGGCCCGAATGTATTTCCAGGCCTGCTCGAGCCCGATCATGTCGTAGGCCAGGCCGTTCTTCCCCTGCTGGTACACGGGGTCGCGGATGAGGCTGCAGGCGGTGCCTTTGATCTCCTTGGAGAAGAACTGTGTGTTCGGGAAGGCCGTGTCTACCTCGGCCATCTTCCCCGCCTTGTCCATGGCGGCTTTCAGATCGGCCTCTGTAGCTCCCTTGGTCTGGATCGCGTAGAGCTGAATGAACTCCACCTCGGCGACGATGGAGCCGTCCAGGGCCGTGGCCACCTTTTCGGCGTCCTTTCGGGTCATCCCGTCCTTCAGTAGGATGCCCACCTGGTTGGCCGGAACATCTCCCCACCTGTCGGTTTTCACCAGCTTGGTGGGGTCGGGGTCCTGCGCCTCGGCTTTGCCCAGCGTTGGCTTCGCCGAGGTGGGGCTAGCGGCCGATTGTTGGCTTCCGGACGACACAGTGGCCGGAGTGCAGTTGGGGCAGGGAGTGGCCGGCTGCGTCTGACCGCTGGAGGTGATGGGGTTGGGTTGCGGGGACCCGCAGCCGAGCGGGAGCAGGACGAAGGCAAGGATGATGGCGAGTAACGCCACTGCCCTGCCGGTCGCCAGCTTCGCCTTCACGGCTGCTGATTTCCTCTGTTCAGATCTCTCTGCAAGACCACGGTGGTGTGGTATGCGCGACATCGCGATCTCCTCTCGCTATGGAGTCAGCTTTCAGATTGTCGGTTCGAAATCAATCGTCATCGTAGGAACTCGGCGAATCGTCGTAGGTGCTCGGCAGGCAAGAAGTGAGCGCCTTGCGGATCTTCTTGATCACCTGTTGCCAACCGTGAGGGTCCCAGGATTGAACTTCCACCAGGTTTGACTGGACGCGAGCAACCTCGCCGATGCTACCGGCGACCAGACTCGAGTTCGCCGTGTAGATGTAAGAGGATCGGAACAGCTTTCCCAGGCCGTGGGCAGCCGGATTCTCCGTCTTGGTCAGGTAGCCTGTGGCGGCTAGATGGTCCCTGACTCGGTTCACAATCTCCTCCCAGGGATCACCTTTCTCACCCCCAACCAGGCTGACCACAACACGTTCCACGCTGTTCGACTTCTGGTCGTTTCGCAGTGTGGCGAACAGTGCGCCCTCCAAACCTCCCCGGGGATAGGGTCCCACGGAGATCGGCTGGAAAAGCTGTAGGTCGGACCTGAAGATGAACCCGGTGCCGGCCGGGTGCCGGTTCCATCCGCCGGGGTCCCGCAGCTCCCACAGAATCGAACCTGAGGCGAGAGGCTATTCCCGCACTGGACGCAGAAACGTTGTGGTTCCATGAGATGCTCCTACTGGCTCTGGGCTGGCCCAACTACTCACTGGTGGACCGTCGCCTCCGTTGCCGGCAGTGTTCCGTCGAACTTGACCGACCTGTTGGACATGGTGGCTGATTTCACCGACAGCCCTGGTATCTTCGTGATCTTGTCGTTCAGGAAGGAGGTGATGGCTCCTTTGTTGTCGGAGATTAGATTCGCGGGGACCGACAAACGTCCCACCTCGAGCTGCTGGATGTCCTGGCTCACACGGTTGTTCGTTACCGACCCCGTGCCCTTGATGTAGAAGGGCGGGGCGCCGTTGGGTACCAGTTCCAGCTTGTCCATCACTGCCTTCACAACCTCGGATGACACTCCTGTGGCGGCCGCGTACCCCTGGAGCCTGTCGACCCTCAGGATCCCCGAGGCCTCGAGGGTGCCGTCGTCGCTGATCTTGATCTGGACATTCTGGAAGGGGTTGTACTTCCACTTGCTGCTTCCGGCGAGCGCCGTCAGCTCTTCGTCGGTGAAGCTGTTGTTGACCGGGATCTGCCCGCTGTAGCTTATGCTGCCCAGGGGCGTGGAGCTAGGCGGCAGCTCGACCAGCTTGACCCCGGTCTTGCTGTTGGCGCTCTGGAGGTCGGCGGCGGTCGCCTTGATGCCCAGATCCCTGGGCTTGTCGGATCCAAACAGGCTGGCAACACCAGGGACAAAGCCCAGGTAACCGAGGGCCAGAACGGCGGTGGCTACGACCACGGCGGGGAGAATGAGGATTCGAAGAAGCATGCGGTTCCTCCAGTTGCTGAACTCGAGTCTGGCGGAAGTCTCGATGAGCGTCGTTTCGTGTTTGCCGCCGAGAAGGCTATCAGCCGAAGGTAAACGGATGCATTGAGGCAGGTAAACGAAAGGTAAACGTTGGGGCGGTTGACTTATGAAGGGCGAACGAGGCGGTAGCCGAGCCCGCGCTCCGTTTGAATGAGGCGAGGACCGTTCTTGGGCTCGATCTTGGCGCGGAGGCGGCTGACGAACACCTTCAACTGGTCGGTGGTGGCTCCGTAGTCCTCACCCCATACCCGGTCCAACAGCGTCTGGTGTGGCATCAGCCGGCCGGCGTTTCGCGCCAGGTGGTAGAGCAGCTTGTACTCGACCGGAGTCAGCCTCACCGGCTCACCGCCCACTGTGACCTGTCGGCTCTGGTAATTGATGGCGAGGTCGCCGGCCACGAAATCCGGCGCGGAGGTCACGGGCGGCGGAAGATGGGCTCGACGGAGAACGGCTTTGATTCGTGCGAGCAGCGCCAGGTGGCTGAACGGCTTCACCACGTAGTCGTCGGCGCCCAGCTCCAATCCCCGTACCTGGTCCACCTCCTGTCCGCGGGCGGTGAGCATGATGATGGGGACGTCGGACAGCTGCCGAATCTCCTTTAGAAGCTCGAAGCCGCTCTTGCCAGGCATCGACACGTCCAGCACCACCACGTCGGGCTCCTGCTCGAAGAAGGCCTCCAGGGCGGCATCGCCGTCGGAGGCGGGGATCACCGTGGCCTCCTGCCACTGCAGCTGAAAGCCCACCATCAAGGAGTCCAGGATCTGCGGGTCGTCGTCGGCTACGAGAATCTTCACGCGATGCGTCCTTCCGAAAGAGCCTGCCCTTCAACTTCGGCCAGATTGATGGGGTCCTCGTCGATCGACGGTGGCGCACTCCGAGCTGGAGTCTCGAGCCCCTGCGTGGTGGGGATGGCCAGCCAGAAGGTGGAACCCGAGCCCGGCCTGCTTTCCACCCACAGGCGGCCGCCATGCAGTTCGGCCATGGCGCGAGCGATGGGGAGCCCCAGGCCGGTGCCACCCCAGCCGTTCACGCCAGACTCCAGGCGGTAGAAGCGATCGAATATCCGCTGCTGCTCCGCCTCCGGGATCCCCGGACCATCGTCGGTCACCGCGAAGATCGCCTCGTCCGACCTCAGTCGCAGGGTGAGGCGGATGACTCCGCCCCTTTGGCCGTATCGCTGTGCGTTGCCGAGCAGGTTGTTGAGCGCCCGCTCCAACCGTCCTTCGTCCACCTGTGCCTGGATGGGATCGGGCGGGAGATCGATCTCCACCCGTTGTTCGCGGCTCGCCGCCAGCGGCTGGATGGCGGCGACTGCCCGCATCGCCAGGTCGTTCAGGCGGCAGCTGTGAAGCCTCAGCTCGATTCGGCCCGACTGGAGACGCGCCATCTCCAGCAGATCCTCCACCATCGCGGCCATCCTGTCCGAGGCGACGTCGACGTTGACAAGCATGCGATGGAGCGGTTCCGGCATCCCGGGCGGCTCGTTGGCGAGGACAATCCCCACAGAAGACTTTATGGCGGTGAGGGGAGTCTTCAGGTCGTGGGACACACCGGCCAGGAACTCGTCCTTCTGGCGGTCCAGCTCTCGACGCTCCTCCTCTTTGCGTTTCCGGGCGGTGATGTCGTGGCACACCAGAACCGCCAATTCAACTCGCCCAGCCTCGTCCAGGAGTGGTGTCCCCGACAGACTGAGGTGCAGCACCACATCTCGCGGATCTCGAACTGTCAGCTCAAGGTCTCGGACTTGCACGCCGTCGAGCACCCTTTGCGCCAATGACAGAGTGGAGGATCCATCCTGTTCGATGCCAGACAGTAGACGGCCGGCCATCTGGTCGAAAGTCCCGCCCGCGTCCTTGACCTTCGAGATCCCCAGCAGAGCGAGGCCGGAGCGGGAGGCGTCGATCAGCTGTCCGTCGCGGCCTACCACGAAGATGGGGTCGGCGATGCTCTCGAAGACGGTCTTCACCACTGCCCAGGGACCCAGCGAGATGCCCATGATGGGATGACGCACCATCGCCCACACGAAGCCGAGTGGGAGCAGGCTGATCCCCGTGATCGCTATCTCCGCGGGCAGAAGGTAGCGCCGGAACAGCAGGTAGGGGATGAGGCTGGCCAGCAGGTAGAGCACCGCCGCGAGCCCGCTAGCCAGCAGCACCGGCCACATACGTCGTTGCTCGCGAACTGCTCCGGTGGCGAAGGGCCATGCCATCGCGGCCAGGCAGACGATCAATCCGAAGGCCATGTAGCTATAACCGATCGGCTTAACCAGGGCGTAAAGATCCGGTCTGGCCAATATGGTGAAGCAGTAGAGGGCCAGAATGGGTACGGGTATCCAGATGAGGAAGGGATGCAGTCGCCTCCACCGTGGCACGGGGGTGTTCAGGAAGAACAGGGCGAAGGCGGCCATACCGATCTTGGAGCCGAACCACTCGGTTGCGAGCGCCCAGGGGTAGCCGTTGCCGATGGCCGGAAAGGCGACGAAGGTGATGGCGCAGGCAGCGGACATGAGGGCGAACCGGTTGGCAGCCGGACGATCCGAGGCGGCGCGGTAGACGATCAGGCCGGCAAGCAGGAACTCCAACCCAAGGATGAAGAGCATCTGGTCGGCAACGGCCGGCCAGCGCCGCTGCAGCAGGATCGTCTGGCCTGCCCGGTCTCCCTCCGCAAACTGGATTACTCCCCATGCGGATGAATCGTGCGGTGGGGGGAGCAGGCGGATTACGTCGCCGGAATGCAGGCCGGCCTCGTACGCGTAACCCCCCGGCATGACCCAGGTCAGCCGCTGGGAGCCATCCTGCATGGGGACGGTGCCAGCGCCCAGCACCGGGGGCTGGTACAGGGTAGATAGGGAAAGCCAGGACAGCGCGAATATGGCGGCTGTGAAGAGCGCCGCCGGCAAGAGAGGTCTCGATCTGGAGAGCCTGTGGACCATCGCGATTTGCCCATCGAGAAATGGATGGGGACCGGAGACCAGCAACTTATCCTCATAGTTGCTGATGATGTGCAGAATAGCACAATTGGACGATTATGGTAAGCAGTTTGTTGGAGTGACGGCTCATCGCGACGCCGTCGATCACCAGGCGGTGGCAAGCGGTGCTATCCTCTTAGAGGTGGGTTCGCGTTTCGAGTCCTCCGGTCTACCGCGTATTGGCGGAGGGGGCCTCGGCACCGAGCAGCCCGGATATGGTCCCCATGGGGACGTACAGCTTCAGGTCGTGGCTTTCGAGCGGAATGAAGCCGACGTGCTCGTAGAAGGCCCGCGCAGTGGCATCCTTGGCGTCCACGACGACCGCGACGGCACCGAGCTGGCTACTCAGGACCAGACAGCGGTGCAGGGCGTCGAAAAGGAGCCGCCTGCCCAGCTTCCTGCCCTGGAACCGGCGATCCAGCGCCGGCCTCCCGATGAGGATAGCCGGATACTCCTGGTACCTCGGGAGCCTGCGGGTCATCGTCGTGGGGAGGTTGGCAGGTTGGATGGAGCAGGAGCTGAGGGTGTAGTAGCCAACGATGGTACCTGAGTCGTTCTCCACCAGGACGTAGGGGGCGGCCAGTTTGCGCTTCTGATCCTGGCCGGCGCGTTCGTGGAAATAGCTGTCCAGGGTAGGGACGCCGCACGAGAAAGCCGAGCGGTCGTGCTGGCCGAGCGGCTCGGAGCGAAATCCTGCCGGCACTACCAGCGGACCTCTACATTCTCACGATGCCATCGAGCCTCCTCGCGCATCTTCTGGTCGAAGGCGGGCGGATTCGCGAGGGCCGCGAAGAAAGCTTCCGTTTCCCGCGCCGTGAGTTCGAGAAGCTGCTGATCCCGAATGGTCTTCTCCGCCATGGCTAGAGCGCTGTCGATCAGGAAATCGGTGACGCTCCTGCCGGCGATCTGTGCCGCCCGCTGGATGGCGGCCTTCTGCTTTCGAGTGGCGCGTGCTACAAGGCGCTCGCTCTTCAGTTCCTCTTCTTCATTTGCCCTGTCTCTGGCGGATGCGGCGCGAGCCATGGAGCGTTCCCCTTCCGGTCTTGTCTCGTGAAGCTAGTGAGCGGGCATCGGCTAGATGGCCACCCCCAGTTACTGTATGTCATTTTGGCACACATCGTCAAGCCCCGTGCCTTCGGTTCGCTGTGGCCGGGCCCGCACGCCGGGTGTACAATAAAGCTGCCGGTGCAAAGGATTCCCTTTCCAAACCCTCGTGAGCGCGGTCCGTTGTCCACGCGGAGGGGATACCCGGCGCCAATGTTGGCACCGATCAAGGAGGTACCCACGGGGTGAAGAGGAAGGTTCAGCTGTTCGTCACCTGCATGATCGACACGCTTGAGCCCGAGGTCGGGGAGAGCGTGGTGCAGGTGCTGGAGAGGGCGGGGCTGGAGATCGAGGTGCCCGAGGGGCAGACCTGCTGCGGCCAGCCGGCCTTCAACGGGGGCTTCTGGGACGAGGCCCGCGCCATGGCAGAACACACCATCGAGCTCTTCGGCGACGGCGATACCCCTGTCGTGATCCCCTCCGGCTCCTGCGGATACATGGTCGCCCACCACTACCCCGAGCTGTTCGAGGGCGATCCGGTGTGGTATTCCCGTGCCCAGAAGCTGAGCTCCCGCATCCACGAGTTCACACAGTTCCTGGTGGACGAGATGGGGGTCACCGATCTCGGCGCCCGCTACGATGGGAAGCTCACCTACCATGCCTCCTGCCACCTTTTGCGTGGGATGAAGATCCATCAGCAGCCCCTTGCCCTCCTCTCGAAGGTAGAGGGGGCCGAGGTGGTCCCGCTGGAGGGGGAACAGGAGCGCTGCGGCTTCGGCGGGCTTTTCTCCATCAAGTATGGCGACATCTCCTCCGGCATGCTGGATCGGAAGCTGGACAACATCATCGCAAGCGGAGCGGAGCGGGTGGTGGGCTGCGACCTGAGCTGTCTGCTGAACATCAACGGCGGACTGCATCGCCGAGAATCGCGGGTCAAGGGCGTCCACATCGCCCAGATCCTCGCGGGGAAGGCGAGGTGAGGGCATGAACGCGGTGGCGGAGTCCTTCAAGAAACGGGTGGCGAAGAGCGTTGGGGACGAGGCGCTCCACAAGGCCCTGCGGCGGGCGACCGACCGCTTTGGGGCGAATCGGCTCAAGATGCTGGCGACCTTGCCCGACCCCGATGAGGCGCGAGACCGCGCGAGGGCCATTCGACGCCACACCATTGCCAACCTGGACCGCTACCTGGGCCAGTTCGTGGAGAACGTGGAGCGGGCGGGCGGCGTGGTGCACTGGGCGGCGGACGGGGCCGAGGCCAACCGGATCATCGTACAGCTGGCGAAGGAGCGCGGGGTAGAGCTGATCGTGAAGGGGAAGTCCATGATCAGCGAGGAGACCGGCCTGAACGATGCCCTCAAGGAGGCGGGTGTCATCCCCCAGGAGACCGACCTCGCCGAGTATGTGGTGCAGTTGGGGGACGATACCCCCTCCCACATCGTCGTGCCCGCGGTCCACCTGACCCGACACGACTTCTCCCATCTATTCCACCAGCATCTCGGCACCGAGGAGACCGAGGATGCCAATCGTCTTGCCTCCTTCGCGCGGGCGGCCCTGCGGCAGAAGTATCTCGAGGCCGGCATGGGCTTCACCGGGGCGAACTTCGGCGTGGCGGAGACGGGGACCATAGTCATCGTCACCAATGAGGGCAACGGTCGGCTAAGCAGCAGCCTTCCCAGATACCAGGTTGCGCTCATGGGGATCGAGCGGCTGGTGCCCACAATGGAGGATCTTGGACTGATGCTGCAGTTGTTGGCCCGAAGCGCGACCGGCCAGAAGATGAGCGTCTACACCTCCATGTTCACCGGTCCGCGCCGGCCCGGCGACCCCGACGGTCCCGAAGAGCTTCACGTGGTGCTGCTGGACAACGGCCGCACCCGCATCCTTGAGTCGGAGTACGCCGAGATGCTCACCTGCATCCGGTGCGGCGCATGTCTGAACGCCTGCCCGGTCTACAAGCAGATCGGGGGGCATGCCTACGGGGCGGTCTACCCCGGACCGATGGGTAGCGTGCTGAGTCCGCTCTTCAAAGGGTTCGACCTCTACGCCGACCTGCCCCACGCCTCATCGCTGTGCGGGGCCTGCCGGGAGGTGTGTCCGGTGCGGATAGACCTGCCGGGGCTGCTGCTCAAGCTGCGTAGGGATACGGTGAAGACGGGCCACCGGCCCTGGTGGCTGAAGGCGGGTCTGGCCGGGTTCGCCATGGCGGCCAGGAACCCCACCCTCTTCCGAATGGGCGCGGGTCTGGCGGCCTTCGGGTCGGGCATGATCGCCAGGGAGGGCTGGATCCGGAGCCTGCCCGCGCCTTTGAACGCGTGGACCGGTTCCCGGGACTTCCCGGGCTTCGCCTCCAAGAGCTTCCAGGCCAGGTGGAAGGAGCGGCAGGCCGGGCGGGCCGCACGGGGAGGTGAGAGATGAGCGGTGTGATGGGTCGGATCCGAGAGGCTGCGGCCAGGGCTTCCAAAGGCGTCCTCGCGGGCGACCGGGAGCGCCCCTCTTTTCCCAGGGTGGCGGCCCAATCCCCCTTCCCGGTCAATGCGACTGGGGAGCAGTTCCTGGCACGCTTCAGGGAGGAGCTGGAGGTCCTCTCCGGCAAGCTGTACGGGCCATTCGACGCCGAGGGCGTTGCCCGACAGGTGATCGAGCTGGTGCGGGCCGCGGACGGGGCGACGGGGCGACGGGGAGACGGGGAGAACCCAGAACCCGGCACCTTGCCTACAGCCCTCACCCCAACCCTCTCCCAAGGGGAGAGGGAGCACTCAGAACCCAGTACTCAACACACAGCACTCAGCGCCCAGCACCCCGTGCCCGACACTTCGATCCGAGTGCTCTCTTGGGACGAGGCAGAGGTCGGCTGCCCGGGGCTGGGGGACAGGCTCCGGCAGGCCTCGATAGAGATGGTGTCGGGGGCGGTGCCGAACGACGAGAATCACCAGAAGGTCTTAGAGGGGCTGGCTGCGCTGGGGGTGGGGCTGAGCGGAGCGGTCGCCGGGCTGGCCGACACCGGCAGTATCGCGGTGGCGTCTGGCCCAGGGCGCGCCCGGGTGGCCTCCCTGCTGCCGCCGGTGCACGTGGCCGTGCTGCCGATCTCTCGCCTGTACCCGACGCTACAGGACTGGCTTTCCGCTGGGGGGCCTGAGCTCGCCAGACGAACGGCGAACCTGGTGATCATCACCGGACCCAGCCGGACTTCCGACATAGAGATGCAGCTCACCCTGGGTATGCATGGTCCCAAGGAGCTGCATGTGGTGCTGTACCGAGATTAGCGCTCCCATCCGCCGTTCGCTGGCCTCAGGGTGTCGATCGGCCCTGAGTGCGTCGTTCCATAAGTCCGATGCTGGGCGGGGTCTTGTGCCCCGCCGCTGGCCGCATGTCCGGCGCAAGGCAGCGAGGGTTCATCCTTCGCCCCGCGCATGCGACTTAAGGAACAGCGCCCCGAGATGGCGGCAGAACGCCGGTTTACGGGTGGATCGGTAGAGAGCTGGTTCCCCAAATGGCCAGCCCCAGCAGTGCCAGGGCCATCACGGTGGCGTAAACCTGGACCAGAGTATCGATTGATGCCCGCATCTCCGCTACTCCCACTCGATCTCGCTCCTGAGGCTCTCTCATCCTGTGGATGCCCACCTCGCTGCGCACTGCGAACTCCTCTGCCGGTATCCTGCCCAATCAGTTGCGGCACCAACTGAAATCCAGACTCATCATATTCATTCGGCAGGGGGAAACGGAGTCCGTAGGGATTCTCCGGCCCTAGAGGTTTCAGTCTGGTTACGCTTTCGGCGCGGTCTCGGCGACCTTTCCTGCGGGTGACTGTTTCTCGATGCGCTTGCCTGTGATGCACCGCGTTCACCTCTACTATATACTAGTAGTGCGTCAAGCTGGTTCTGATACGTAGGGCGGGGCGCTCTGCCCCGCCGCACGGTCCACGTCATCCGGATACCGGGCGGCGGCGCCCTGTGCGCCGCCCTACATATCAAGACCACTGTGGCAGAGTAGTACTAGTGCTCGACCACAGTGGTTCAGTGGGGTAGGGCGGGGTTTCATGCCCCGCCGCACGCCTACGTGTGGCACCGGGCGGCGGGGGACAAGCCCTCGCCCTACGCTTCAAAACCAGTGCGTCGAGGCACTAGTACATCGCTGAACTGGTTTTGA
>DAHXJB010000485.1:0-2885 GCA_027372455.1 Chloroflexota bacterium
GCCGCGCGGTGGCTATCCGAGCCATGCACACCCCCCTTCGGCCTGAGACGCGGCTGGGTCAGATAGAGAGCGATTTCCGTCCCGTCGAGCCCGCGCCAGCGCGTGAACTCCTCATCCTGAAGGAATCGCAACCCCTGATACTGGACACCCAGGATCTCATGGGGCGTCAAGAACGAGAGAACCCAGAAGAAGCCGGGCGTTACCGCGAATCGATAGCCTAATGAGCGAAGGATCTGGGGCATCTGATCGTGGATCGCCGGTTCCTGGTGTGCGTAGGACGTGACCTTCACACCGACGATACGCTCGATTGCATCCCGTCCCTCGAACATCTGGCGCAGGTTGGACTCTGCGCCAAAGGAGTGAAGATGGGCCTGTGCGTAGCTGCCATTGACAAAGCCAACCCGGCCGACTCTCACGAAATGGCGCAGTCGCTCGATCACATCAGGGGCCCGCTCGGCCAAACCCTCGAGCTCGACGCCCGAGATGTCATAATTGAACTTCAGCTGAGGATAACGATCGAGAGAGGCCAGGTTCCGGCGAATGCGCTCGATGTACGAGACGATGTCGCGCTCGCCCCAGGGAGGCGTGCGTTCGGCGGCCGTCTCGTCGTGTTCTATGATCAAGTACATTGGATGCTGGCATAAGGCAAAGTACCAGGTCACGGCCCCTCCTGTATCACACCATCCTGACGGACAGCGGGTATCGGCCCTCTTCACAGACAGTGTCGTAGAGGGCCAGAATGTTCTCTACTGGGATGTCCGGCAGAAGGTAGTTGCCGGGACAGAGGATCAACCCTCCTCCTGGTGCGCAGCTCTCGAGAAGGCGTCGCACCTCGCGCCGGACGTCGTCAACGGTCCCAAACGCCATGTTGCTCACCAGCGAGACCGCGCCGTGCAGCGTCAGCCGGTCGCCAAAGGTACGCTTGATCTCGGCGGCATCCATGCCCTTGGCCTCGGGTTCAATGGGGTTAAGGGCGTCGATCCCCATCTCCACCAGGTCCGGGATGATCTTTCGGATGGCGCCGTCGCAGTGTAGCATGAACTTCAGACCATAGGCATGAGCGAGATCGACCAGCCGATGCAACTCGGGCTTGACAATATCCCGCCACTGCTCGGGGTTCATCAACAGGCTCTCGGAGCCTCCGTAGTCGTCGCCGATGAACATTATGTCGAAACATCCAGGGGCAGCCTCAAACATCCGTTCAGACATCTCGATGTGGAAGCCCACCAAACGGTGCAGCAAGGCCGACACGAGGTGGGGTGCGTCGTACAGGTTGAGCAGCAGCCGGTCCATGCCCATCAGGTGGCAGGCCTGGGTGAAGAAGGGACTCCAGCTGCCTCCGCAGAGGGCGAACTGCCGGTGGGCATCGCAATAGCGGCGTAGCCCGGAGTAGTCGTACCAGTCGAGATTGGGTAACGGGTGACTAAGGATCTCCTCGACCCGGGTGGCCTCGCCCAGAGGGTGGCTGATCGAGACGCCAGCGTAGAGTCCCTGCCGCCGAAAGCCCCACTCCGTCTCCCAGGATCCGTCTTCGAAAGTCCGCAAGGGTGGCCCGATGTAGGGCAGCTTAGGGAACCGCAGATCGGTATGGAAGCGCTGCATCAGCCCCTCGTGCCATTGCTCGTATGGGTCGGTCTCTGGCGATAGACCAAAGTGCAGACGCAAGGATTCCTTGGCATCCGGGGTCATCCAGGTGTCCAGCGGCACGCGATCGGGCTCTTCGTGGTTGAGTGCGAGCATGACCCGCTCTCGGCTGTCCATCGAAGGCTTACTGGTAGCGGCCATATCTCTCGGCCACCTCCACCAGTTTGTAGATGTTCGCGTCGGGTGTGTCTCGGCCGCATTGGTCACCGGTAGAGAGGATGTAGCCGCCACCGGCAGCCGCATCGTCGATGCACTTCCTGGCCGCAGCCTCGACCTCTTCAGTCGGGCCGAGCATAGTGACGAAAGTGTTGACGTTGCCTTTCAAGCAGAACTTATCCCCAAAGCGTTGCTTGGCCAGGGCCAGGTCAACGTCACCACCCGGTGGTGGCTCCAGCGGCTCCATCACGTCCAGGTCGGTCTCGGCATAGTTCATCTCCACCAGCTTCCACGAACGGCCGCAGGTGTGCTGGTGAGCGACCAAACCGGCCTCCTTGGTGAGCTTGGTCAGAGCCTTAATCCACGGGAGGTTGTAGCGCCGGTAGATGGTGGGCGAGATCAGGCTGAGGGATGAGCGAGAGCCCTGGAAGACCACCTCGTCCGGCCTCGCGGCGATGCAGGCCTTGATGCGGGCGAGGCTGTACTGAAAGTAGAATTCCATGATCTCGTCCATCAAATCGGGCCGATCGGCGAAGTCATACAGGGCCATTTCATCCCCCTGATCGCGCTGCCGGATCCACCAGTCGACCGGCAGATCCAGGCTTATGGCGTACACGCCCAGGTCGCCCACGACGTCGTAGTCAGGCAGAGATGTGGGAAAAGACCACTCGTCGCCCATCAACCAGCGCAGTCGGGGCCAGTCGACGACAGGATCCTTGATCAGCCCCACGCTCGGCCACGGGGAGTTGTCGGGGAAGTAGATGGTCTGGCTGTCCAGCTTGCCCAGGGGGGTCTCGATGACCACCTCTTCAACGTACTTGGCTGGACGGTCGTCCACGAGAGTGCGCTGGACTAGGTCGGGGTGCACTGAGAAGCCGCCGATGTCGTAAGCCGAGTCCGTCGCAGTCCCCATGTCCTGCCGCGTGCCACGAAGTTTTCCATAGAGGTACCAGGCGTCGAAGCCGAACTTGCGCACCGCACCCATGTAGGCGTCGCTCAGAGATGGGTTGTCGAAGAGGTATAGCTCCCAGAACGGCTTGCCCGTGAGCCGAGCTGGGATCATGTTCGATATATCTGGAGCCACC
>DAHXJB010000515.1:0-2222 GCA_027372455.1 Chloroflexota bacterium
CACCTGATTCAGCGCATCCGGGCTATTAGGTGAGATGGCTAGCACGTTCACCCCGCGTTGGATCTGTTCTTTGATGAAGGGCAACTGGGAGGTGGCCTCCGCGGTGGCGGGCGCCGTGGTGGTGAACTCGAACTTCAGTTCGCCGGCTGCCTTTTGGAACCCCTTAATGATCGAGTCGAAATAGGGGTTGCCAGTGTTCTTGGGGATGTAGACGACTTTTGCCGTCTTCGCTGCCGGGGCCTGGGTTGGGGCAGCGGCCGCTGCTGGGGCCTGAGTTGCGGCGGCTGGAGCGGCTGGAGCCTTGGTTGCCTCAGTAGCGGGCTTGGCAGGCGCCGAGGTCGGCGCAGGGGCAGCCGCTGGGGCACAGGCTGCTACCAGTGCGACGAGTATTACGATCAGTAGTGTGCTGAGCGACTTGGTACGCATTTCTTCCTCCTGAACGGTTGGAAACTCTCGGGATCGTGAAGTCCCCGTGCGTCTGGGGGCAGCACCCTTGATGTCCCCGTGCGTCTGGAGCAGCACCCTTGATGTGGCTTGTCATCACCCCCTTTCGGAAACCGGTCGGTCGTCGGCGGTGCAAGTAAGTCTGCATCGCCGTGTCGACGAGATGCCGGATCTTTACCTCGAGATGGGTTTAATCCTGTCGCCCAGTCATCTCTTGCGACGGGCGGTCGCGTTGGACAGCAGGATCGCAACGATCAGCAACGTGCCAACCACGGCCAGTTGGTTCTCGGCCTTGATGTTTGCCACCCCCATGCCACTACGCAGGATGCCTAGCAGGAAGAGGGCGACGACGGTCCCAAAGATGCTCCCGCGGCCACCGTTAATGTCCGTACCCCCCAGCACGACCGCTGTTATGACGTCCAGCTCGCGGCCGGTGGCGTTGTCGAAACGGGAGACAGCCAGGCGGGAGGTCATCAGGATTCCGCCGACTGCCATCATCAAGCCCGAGATGGCGAAAATCCACAACTTGGCCCGATCCACGGGGATCCCCGAGTAGCGGGCGGCTGCTTCGTTGGTGCCGATGGCATAGCTCCACCGGCCGAAGACCGTCTTGTGTAGAAGCAGCCCGAAGAGCACGGCCAGCAGCATGAAGATGATCAGAGGCAACGGCACCAGGTCGCCGATCCTGCGGTAGTCCATCCCTACAAACCAGCTGGGTAACTTCCCGATAGAGTGGTCTCCCAATAGCACCTGGGCGATGCCCCGGTACAAAGCCAGAGTGCCCAGGGTGACTGTCAGAGAGGGCAAGCCCAGTCGGGTAATCAGGAGGCCATTGAACAAGCCCAGGGCAACGCCCACGATCAACCCCACCACCATGGCCAGCGCCATGGGCACTCCCAGGCTCGAATAGAGGAGCCCTATGACTACGCTGACCAGGGCCAGGCCGGAGGCTACGGAAAGGTCTATGTTCCCGCTGATGATGATAAAGGTCATCGCCAGTGCCATGATCCCGATCTCCATGTACAAGGAGGTCGAGTCCAGCAGGAAATGGAGATCGAGAAAGTAGGGAGACAGGTAGATGCTTCCCAGGAAGGCAGCCACCAGCAGCAGGACTGTGATTGTCTCGGGACGCAGCAGATCCCGAGACCATTGGGTAGCCAACTGAGGGTGTACAGGCGGCGCGTTGACCCGGCTGTCGCTGTCCTCGGATCCTCTCTTCCCTTCGATGATCGGTTTGGAGTCCTTGATTGCCATTACAACGTCCCCCCAGCAGTTCTGCGCCCCAAGGAGCGCTGAATGGCGGTGTCGACGGTAACAGCCAGCAGGATGGCTAGGCCATAGGTTGCCAACTGCCAGAAGCCCGAGATCCCCAAGATGAAGAGGGCGGTGTTGATGACGCCGAGCAGCAGGCAGCCCAGGACCGTTCCGACGACGGAGCCGTATCCACCGAAGACGTTGGTTCCCCCGATTACCGTAGCCGAGATGACCACTAGCTCGAAGCCCACCCCCGTGTCCCCAGGGTTAACGTAGCCGTGGCGAGAGGCGTACATGATTCCGGCCAAACCGGCCGCCGCTCCACAGAGTGTGAAAACGAGGAAGGTTACCCGCTGCACCGCGATGCCCCGAAGGCTGGCCGCCAGGGGGTTGCTGCCGATGGCGTAGACCTGGCGACCGGTGTGGGTGTAGCGCATGAACAGGAAGGCGCCGACGGCGACGATGGCGGCGAAGATCACGATCCAGGGTACGGAGATTGGGGAGCCCTGGGAAAGGGCGATCAG
>DAHXJB010000230.1:0-1849 GCA_027372455.1 Chloroflexota bacterium
GAGCCGTGCACAGAAAGGAGAGACTGTCGTGCGTGAATGGAACGAAGGGGACACCGAGAGCATCTCCAAACAGATCACCGAGGAAGACGTCCGGGTCTATTCGGACATCAGTCTGGACACCAACCCCGTGCACCTTGACCCTGAGTACGCCAGCCGCACTCGCTTCGGCCAGCGCATCGCTCACGGCCTGTATGTCGCCGGCCTGATCTCGGCGGTCATCGGCACCAAGATCCCGGGCCCCGGGGCCATCTATACTGGCCAGACCCTGCGGTTCGTTCGTCCGGTCTACCTGGGAGATATCGTCACTGCCACCGCGACTATCAGCAAGTACGACCGCGAGCGAGGACGTATGACGCTTCAGACGGTGTGTAAGAACCAGGGGGGCGAGGCGGTTCTGGAGGGGGAGGCCGAGATTCGCTATCGGCCGGACCCATCTCCTCTGGCAATGGGAGGCCACGCCTGAGGCCACGGTGTATCCATGTGGTAGCTCTTGAATAGTCAACCATATAGGTAAACATATTGTGACACGTTGAGGGGTGACAGATTGTCATCTCCAATCAAAATACATGCGCTGGTATCATATGCTGTTCCGGTATAGAGACTCTTCGTAGAGCACGTTATCGTCGACTGGTCTATTACGCCGCGGTTCTGTCCATGGTGTCTTCGCGGTTGCCGCACCCCTAGTGGCGCCGCGCGGGGCAAGGTCTAAAACAACTCCACCCATTTCAGCTTTGAGCATCATGGCAACTGGATTACGCTGGCTCCAGCTGATGCGACTAGCGCAGCCGGAGTGCTTTTCGACATGTTGGGCGGTTCATGACAGAGTGGACTAGGAATGAGGGACTGCATTTTGCGCGGTGGTGACATTGCGGTCAAGGTCAAGTCTGGTGTGGTAACAATAGAGGGCAAGTTGAGCGATACGCAGCTGCGTATCGTACTTCGCTCTCTAGGCGTTTCTCCAGAAGAGGCAGAGACGAATCCCCTCGTGCCGCTGACCGTCGAGTTGAAGGATCGAGCCGAGTCCGTCAGACAGGACATGGTTGGCCTTAGCATTGTAGATCAGGCGGCGCGGCTGGCGGCTGATGCGGCCGAGCGACAGGAGCGGGAGGACTTGCAGAGCCTGTTTTGGGGCTTCAGGTTCCCATATCTGCCGGAGAGAATCAAAGAGACGTTCAGGCTCTACATCGAGGCCTATGAGGAGGGGATGACGGCCGAGCCGGCCTCGCTTCGGCAAAAGCGCCGAGACGACAGTTGTAAGATCTGGGAAATGCTCAGGGATCAGTGCAGGGCAGAAGGTCTAATCTGAAACGGCTGTTCGAATTGCTTCACGGGAGCCTGATACCGTGAATGGCGAGCAGGATCTGTCGTAGGCTTGAGGCGGGTCCACGCGGAAAGGCGCGGACCCGACAACTCCCGCTCAAGCCGAACGGCGCTGCTGATCCTCCGCGGCGTCCTGGTCGTGCTCACCCAAGAGGGCCAAGCGTGGGGCCCACGGCGTCCCGAGGGCCGGCAACACCCAGTGATCCAGCCCTATCCACCCGGCCGTCTTCCACGCGAGTACAAGCCAGGTGCCAAGGACGAACAGAATGGGGTTTGTGCTGACCGCTCCCGCGAGCAGGTAGTTCATGTTCATCAGGCTGCCGAAGAAGGCGGCGATACCCGTGAATATGCCAACTATCAGGGCGATGCCGACCAGGGTCTCTCCCCAGCTTATCGCGTAGCTCCAGGCCGCCGCATTGGGCAGGACGAAGTTACTCAGGAAGCTGGCGTACCAACCCTGCACGTTGGGGTGTGCCCCCGTCGCCTGACCCAGTGCCCCTTTGACGAAGCCAGTCATGGCGCTTCCCGC
>DAHXJB010000556.1:0-2433 GCA_027372455.1 Chloroflexota bacterium
GAACTGATTCTGGAATCGTACCGGGCTTTGGGTGACGAGGTCCCTGTGGCGGTACGGTCAAGTGCTACGGCCGAGGATACCGCCGGCGCCAGTTTTGCCGGACAGCAAGAGACGTTTCTCAACGTCGTCGGCGAGGAGCAACTGCTGAAGGCCGTCTGCCGATGCTGGTCCTCTCTCTACACTCCGCAGGCCATGTTCTACCGCATCCAGAACGGCTTCGACAACTGCCGGATCTCGATGGGCGTAGTTGTCCAGAGGCTGATTAACTCGGAGAAGTCGGGTGTCATATTTACCGTCGATCCGGTGCTCCGCAACCATTTTCAGATGGTAATCGAGGCCGTCTGGGGCCTAGGGGAGGGGATCGTCTCGGGCACCATCACCCCGGACCACTATCTGGTAGATCGGGAGACCTACGAGATCCTCAGCGAGTTCGTGCCTGAAAAGCGGATCATGATCGCGAAAGACGGTATCCGAGGTGTCCGTACGGTGGATGTTCCGCCCGCTATCGCGGCCGAGCGGGTGCTCATCCCCGATGAACTGCGGCGGCTGGTCGATCTGGGCAACAACGTCGAGAGTCACTTCGGCTTCCCCCAGGACATCGAATGGGGGATCGAGCACGGGGAGATCTATCTGTTGCAGAGCCGGCCGATTACCACACTCTGAGAGGGTGAAGATGCTGCAGCTTTCCGAGGAAATGTGTGCTGGCGATGCCCGCTTGCGCATCGACGTACATGGTAACAGGCAACTCCGTCACGTTCTGGACGAGATGAGCTTCCTGAACTATAGGCTGGCGAATGTGGTGGTCGCGGACAATGTGGTGTGTGCGGTGCCGGACATGATCTGGCATCAGGATGTTCCGGAAAAGAGCATCCGGTATGAACGCGGGACCTTGATCTTGAACGGCGAGTGGTTCCAAGGGGAGATCCAGAAGATCATCGTGTCGATGCTCGCCTTGCGCATGGAAACGGTGGGCCTCCATCCCTTCCACGCTTCAGGCGTCCGCTACCGTGATCGGACCATAGTTTTTCTGGGCGGGGAGGCCAACCACGGGAAGACCATGTCCCAGATCGAGGGCTGCCGGCGGGGCGGGATGGTGGTTTCCACGGAGACGCTGGTAACGGATGAAGATGGTTTGGCCGTGATGGGCTCGAAGAGCGTTTTCTTGCGCCAGCGGGCTAAAGGCACCGAGCGGTCCGACTTGCCCGACCAGGATCAGGGAGTGGCCAAGTTCTTCGACAAGACACCGGAGTTCGTCAACTTCGAGCAGGCCAGCGACGTGGACTTGGTCATCTTGCCGGCCATCGACGGCAACTTCGATACGGCTGTGGTTCAGATGATCCCCTTCGAAAAGGCGTACCAGACCTACCATTCGCTGATGAACTACTTCGGCCTCAACCAGCTTCTGGCGCCGGGCCTTCCAATGCCGGTGATAGACACCGATGAACTGAGGGGCAAACGTGCGAACTTCGCCAGTCGCTTTGCCAGTCGACCCTACTACCTGATTCGGGCCCAGAACCCGCAAACGGTGCTGGACGAGGTGGAGCGGTTACTGTGAGCAGATAGGTTTGTGGAGGGCATTGGTGGTACCTTGGCATGACACACCCCTCGGAATTCCGAGGGGTGTGTCATGCCACTTTCCGACCGTAGAAGCTCTACTTGCTCTGGGTGGTTACTTCCCAGCCACCAATCTGGATCGGTGAACCGGCCGTCCCTTCTGCTTCCACTCGTTGTTGCTGCCATCCAGTATTGTGATGGCGTACCTGTCGGACCTCGTGGGGTTGGCCTGGTTGCCGTCGACGAGGCCGAGGATGAGCGTAAGAGTAGTTGGCCGGGATTGGACGATGGCATCCGTGGCAGGATCGGGCTCTCTCACTGCACAGCTGCTAGTCTGTGGTGCGAAAGCCCTCCGCCTGGTCCATTTCGCAGCGTGAACTGATCTGGGTCAGCGGCTAGCGAGATACACTCCCAGGATCACCAGGGCGCCCCCAGCGAGTTGGGAGGGCAGCAGAGCTTCGCCCAACAGCAGTGCTGCTGAGAGGACGGTTATCAGTGGTACTAGGTTGATGTAGAGAGAGGCCTCGCTGGCATCGAGGCGCCGGAGTGCCCCGTTCCAGCAGAAGAAGCTGGCGGCTGAGCCACCGAGGCCCAGAAAGAGCACCGAGAGCCAGCCCGCCGGGGAGACGGGACCGAAACCGGCGGTGGCGAGCTCCACGGCCGCCGGTGGCAGCAGGAAGAGTGTTCCGAAGGCCATCGTGTAGGCCAGGAGCAGGCTCTCGGGCATTTTACCGCCTGCGTTCTTGTTTATGAGGGTGTAGAAGGCCCACGCGATGGCACCCCCTAAGACGAGAAGGTCACCCTCCAGTGAGCCCCGCGAGCCGGAGCTCTGGCCAGCGAGGACCACGGCCGCGACCCCCGTGATAGAGAGGACGATGC
>DAHXJB010000566.1:0-3254 GCA_027372455.1 Chloroflexota bacterium
GGAATTCGACTAACCCTAGTGCTTCGACACAGTGAAGGTGATGGTTACTGTCATGCTGAGCGAAGCGAAGCATCTCCACATTCCGCCGAGGAGATCCTTCGCTATCGCTCAGGATGACAGGCTGTCAGGATCAGCGTGTCAGGATAACTAGGGTTAGTCGAATTCCAGAGTGATAGCAGGTTCCCTCCAGTTGCCCTCTGTCTGGCCCAAGTGGTTTACCCAAGACTTGCCGGACGCACCACTTAGTTCGTGGCGTTGGACGATGGTGCCGGCGATGGCTACTGGCTTGGTGGCGCTGGCGCCAGGACATATGGCGGTAGTTGGCGTGTTGACGATTACTGATAGTTGATAGCGCTATGGAATGGCCAGGAGCCGTTTCCACCATGGGCGAAGCCGCGAGTGGTCCCCAGGGTCCTGGCGTTCGAGCTGCTGCTTGAGAAGCCTTTCTCGTGCGATAGCATCCTCTCGCTCCTGGAGGACAGTGCGCAGGTAGACGTCCATGAATGCCAGCGATTCTTTTAGGGCAGCGATGGTGTTGTCTTTAGCCTCGATCGCCTCCCGCAGCGAGGTGAAGGGATCGATCTGGAGGGGCGATGTCGAAGCTTCGTGCTCGTGGGACAGGGTTGCGACCGAGGTTTGTGACGCTGGGCGATGTCTTGCAAGCCTTCTTCTGGTCTCTTCGTAGGTGAGCCCCTGAGTGAGCAGTTCTTTGGCCTGGGTAAGGATGTCGAGATCCCCTTCCGTGTACCTGCGCTGGGCAGTGGGGGCGCCGGCGCTTTGCTTGCGAGCTAGATCGCTCAGAAGCGAGGCGAACTGGTTGCTCCAGAGGCGAAGGGTGGAAGATGAGATGCCAAGGGCCTGGGCCAGCTCGAGCGGGCGATAGGTCATTGCCTTATCCCTCCGATGGAAGCCGACGCGAGATCGGCGAAAGCGCTATAGCGGTAGAGATAGCGACATAGCTGGCTGCGAGTGGCGCTATGGACTGATGTCGCTAAGGGAACTCGCGTTGTCGAGTTCTGGTGTCGGTCCCGTCCGCAAGCGGCTGGGTCCGCGGAGGGGTGCTGTATGCGGGCGGGCCGGGCATGACCATCGTCGCTGGTGGCGCTATAGCGTGGCGGATGGCGACAGGTAAGCGCCAAGGGACAGTGTACCGTAGGGGGACGAAAGCGTCAACCGGGTTGATGATGGGATCCGATAGGTCGCCGGTTTGGTCAGCGTGGTCCGGAGTTTGCATGAAGGATAGTGGTTCAAGTTCCCCTGGGCGTTCACAGGCTGGGAGGGTGTGTGCGTTAGGGGAACGTCGAATGGGAGGAGGAAGTAGTGGTTAGGCCTAGTGGGATTACGCCCGATAATGCGGCGTTCGCTCTGTTGTCTTTCGAGGGGCCGGACCAGTACTCGCGGGCGGGCGGGCTGGGAGTGAGGGTCGCGGAGCTGGCGGAGGCTCTAGCTGCGAGGGGCTTCGAGACTCACGTGCTGTTTGTGGGGGACCCGGCGCTTCCGTCTGAGGAGAGCAGGCTGGGTGGAGGGCTGGTGTTGCATCGATGGAGCCAGTGGGTCAGCCGATACTACCCTGAAGGGGTCTACCAGGGGGAGAACGAGAAGCTGTATGACTTCAACGAGTCCGTCCCCTGGTACGTGATGGATCACATCGTTCGTCCGGCGGCGGAGAAAGGCAAGATCGTGGCCGTGCTTGGTGAGGAGTGGCACACCGCCGAGGCGATGGCGCGGATCAGCGACCTGCTTTACTTCCATGGGATCAGGGATCGAGCGGTTCAGTTTTGGAACGCGAACAACACAATGTCGTTTCAGCGGATCAACTGGGGAAGGCTGGGTTTCACCAACACCATCACGACGGTGAGCCGCTACATGAAGCACATCATGTGGGGTATCGGCACTAACCCGCTGGTGATTCCCAACGGGGTTCCGGCGCGAGCCGTGGGGGCTGTCGACGAGGTGGGCGTGGCCCGAGTCAGGGAGATCCTGGGTGGTGAGCCACTGTTGTTCAAGATTGGTCGGTTCGATCCGGACAAGCGATGGATCATGGCGATCGAGGCGGTAGCGCGACTGAAGGCGGTTGGGATGAAACCGGTCTTCCCTCTCAGAGGGGGGATAGAGCCTCACGGGCAGGAAGTCTTGGGGAGAGCGCGGGAGTTGGGCCTGTCGGTAAAGGAGGTTAGGGCTGAGGGGCGTGGGGTCGCGGACTGCATCCAAGCGCTGGATGCTGCTGGTCCAGCCGACGTTCTGGATCTTCGGTTCTTCCTTCCTGACGAATTTGTGCGGATCATGTACCGGGCCGCGGATGCGGTACTGGCGAACAGTGGGCATGAGCCCTTCGGTTTGGTTGGGCTGGAGGTGATGGGGGCCGGAGGCATTGCTTTCACCGGCGCTACCGGTGAGGATTACGCCATCCCGTTCGAGAATGCGATGGTGCTTGACACGTCCGATCCCGGGGAGATAGTGGGATACGTCGCGCACCTGCAGAACCATCCTGAAGAGAAGGAGCGGATCCGGCGGGGAGGAGAGCGGACTGCCTCCACATTCCTGTGGGATAGAGTGATCGACAATCTGGTGAGCAAACTGGAGTACATCGCTAGGAATCAGGGGGTGCTGGCAGCGGAAGAGAGGGTTTCCATGAGTGCCGGAGGGAGAGATGGCAAATGACCTGGTAGTTTACGCGGTCGTTCATCAGCCCAGGCGGGTAAAGCTGCCGGCTCAGCCGATTCCCCGGGGGGCCGTGCCCGAGGATATCGAGCGCTGTCTTTTCGACGAGAGGATGAACGAGCGCTACTTTCGGAAAGTCGCCAAGTGGTGCTACTACCCTGCCACACGGACCTTTCTTGAGTTGGTGGACCAGGGGTTCAAATTCTCCATCGGCTTCTCCGTGTCCTTCTTGCAGCAGGCCGAGAGGTGGGACCAGGAGTTATTGGCGCTGTTTCAGCGGTTGGTGCGGCACGAGAATGTGGAACTGATCGGGGTCGAGCCCTATCACAGCTTCGTGCTGCTGGTTGACCTCGAGCGCTTTATCGAAAGGATGAACTGGGCTGCGGGCTACCTGGAGCAGCTGTTCGGCAAGCGGCCGGTGATTTCCGATACGACCGAGATGTGCATGTCGGACGCGATCTATCATGCCCTTGACAAGGCTGGTTTCCGGGGGGCAGTGATGGACGGGAGGCCCTGGGTGATGGAGTGGCGAGACGCAACCCATCTCTATCACCATGGGAAGAAGCTGAAGCTGTTCACTCGGGCGTTCGAGT
>DAHXJB010000572.1:0-2094 GCA_027372455.1 Chloroflexota bacterium
GGCATGCCTCGCCCCTACAGGAGGACGGCTGGCGTCCCGCCCGCGCTCCCAGGCATCAGAACCACTGTGTCTGGGCACTAGGGTAAGCGATCACAACTAAGAAGGGAGAAAAAGGGATGCGTATTGAACCATTGGACGACAGGGTACTGGTGCAGGTTGACGAGGATGGCACGGAGCAGAAGACCGCGTCGGGACTGTACCTGCCGGATACCGCCAAGGAGAAGCCCCGGACGGGCATCGTGCTGGCCGTGGGCACCGACGAGGACCTGCGAGAGAAGGTTAAGGAGGGGGACCGAGTCCTCTACGGCAAGTACACCGGCGATGAGGTAGATCTGGACGGCAAGAAGGTGCTCGTGCTCTCCCGGAGCGAGATCCTCGCCCTCGTTCGGGGTTAGGTCTCTCCGCTCTGTCCCCGGAGGGGCAAGATGGACGGGATGCACAGGATGGAGAACCCTCCATCCTGTGCTATTCCCGTTTCGTTCATGTTGCTCCTTTCCTCCCGGACCAACCTCGCCTGCTCCTTCACGGAATCCCAGTGATGGTGCTCCGCCACAGTGATCCTGATCGGAACCAGTGTCCGAGTAATGGTAGAGGCAAGGGGTCGATTCCGCGGATTCCAGGGGCAAGCTGTTGCTCGACGCCCCGATACGGACTATTATCAAGCAGGTTGATAATTTAGATCCGAAACTACTCTACCTGGATCCGATCCCCCACGCCGGCGCGAGTAGAAAGCGCCCCTTCTTGAACGCGTCGGTTAGCAGGAGTGTCCGTAGTGACCGACGGCTGGCAACGGAACCTGGCTGCCCTCACCCTGGCCCAGGCGGTGAGCATGGTGGCTTTCAGCTTCGTGTTCTCCTTCTTTCCCCTTTACGTTCAGACCCTGGGGGTGAAGAGTGCCGACGAGGCGGCCCAATGGGCGGGCGCGATCATCGCCTCCATGGCGATCGCGATGTCCATCTCCCAGCCGATCTGGGGGAGTCTATCGGATCGCTGGGGCCGGAGGCCTATGCTGCTCCGCTCTATGCTGGGAGGAGCGATTACCCTGACGGTCATGGGGATGGTCACCTCGCCGGAGCAGTTGGTGGCTCTTCGATTTATTCAGGGATTGGTAACCGGTACTGTGGCTGCCGGCAATGCCCTCGCGGCCGCTTCGGTTCCCAAGCGAAGGCTCGGCTTTGCCCTGGGTCTGATGCAGGTGGCCTATTTCTTCGGCACCTCGGCGGGGCCTCTGATAGGGGGTATTATGGCGGACCTGTGTGGCTTCAGGGTTCCCTTCTTCGCGGCCGGGTTCATGATGGTGGTGGGATTTTTCACGGTGCTGATCTTCGTGCGCGAGGACTTCCAGCCCCCGGTCGCGACTGTGCAGCAGGAGGGAATCTGGAGCCAGAGCCGCGCCCTACTAGGGATCTCTCTCTTCGCGGCCCTGCTGGTGGTGGTTTTCCTGATCCAGCTGGGGAACGTGATCATCAGCCCGGTGCTCAGCCTGTTCATCGCCGAGCTAACCGATGGTGATAAGGCCGGCACCCTTTCCGGTATTGTTCTGGCGGCAACCGGCGCCGCCAGCGCCGTCTCAGCCCTTCTGCTGGGAAGGTTGGGAGATCGGATCGGCCACTCCTTGATCCTGCCCATCTGCCTGGTGGGGGCTGCCGTCAGCTACTTCCCTCAGGCCATGGTGCATCAGGTGTGGGAGCTGCTGCTGCTCCGAACCCTTCTCGGGGGCTTTCTGGGAGGGCTGATGCCCAGCGCTAACGCCATGATGGCGGCCTTGACGCCCCGTGAGAGGAGGGGAGCTGCCTTCGGCCTCAACTCCAGCTTCCAGTCGATGGCCAACTTCATCGGACCATTGTCCGGCGCCGTTATCACCACCACCTGGGGACTGCGGTCCATCTTCGGTATTACCGGCGCCCTCTATCTGCTGGCTTACGGATGGGTGGTCATCGCCGTCCGGCGACGAACGGCCACATCGCTACAGTCGCAAGCTGGGTCGGTAGCTACAACCCTCGCTGCGACCTTCCCCGGGCGGGATACCGAAATTCGATAATCAGAACCGCCCATCGAAGTGCGAAGCTCGATACAATAGCGTCAATACGTTCA
>DAHXJB010000575.1:0-12659 GCA_027372455.1 Chloroflexota bacterium
AAGGCTGTTGCTAGTGGGGGCGACGTCCCAGCAGGTATCGCTACTGGTGGAAGTTGAGGCCACCGAAACAGGAATGGAGGCCGAGCCTATCACGGATGGGGAGAGTTTCGATCGATACCTGCGTCAGGCTTTTGACGCGGCTCGCTCCATCTCATCAAGACTGAAGGAGATCCGGTTGGGTAGAGGAACGAACGGAGAGTCCGGCCGGGGGAAACTGGAATGAAAGCTCTTGGTCGACTCAAACCGAACTCCTTCGCGCGACTGTTGCTCATCGCGGCCCTGGTAGCGCTGGCGCTGGCACTAGCGGGCTGCGCCGCGGAACCATCATCTGCCGGCGGCGTCCCCTCTCTGAGCGTTGCCATCGATGGCAGCCGAGGGGCGGTGGACGTTGGCGTAGAGAGCTCCAAAGCTCCGCAAAACGTGAGCCTCGCGATCCAGTTGGTGGCGCTGCTTACGGTGCTGACGCTCGCTCCGGCGCTCCTGATCATGGTCACCTCTTTCACCCGCATCGTGATCGTTCTCGGCTTCATCCGAAGCGCCCTGGGGGTGCCGACGATGCCTCCGAACCAGGTGATCTTGGGATTGGCTCTCTTTCTCAGTCTGTTCGTGATGATGCCCACAATCGATGCAGTGAATAAGAACGCGTTGCAGCCTTACATGCAGGGCACCCTCTCTCAGGATGTGGCGCTGGATAGGGCACAGAAGCCGATCAGGGACTTCATGCTGAAGCAAACGAGGGAGAAGGATCTGGCCCTCTTCATTCAGCTAGCTCACCGGCAGCAGCCCAGCAAACCCGACGACGTTCCGACCTACATTCTGATACCTGCATTCATCATCAGCGAGTTGAAGACCGCTTTCCAGATGGGCTTCATAATATTCATTCCCTTCCTGGTCATAGATATGGTGATCTCCAGCACCCTGATGTCAATGGGCATGATGATGCTGCCACCGGCCATGATCTCTTTACCCTTCAAGCTGCTGCTGTTCGTCATGGTTGACGGCTGGTATCTAGTGGTGGGGTCACTAGTCAGGAGCTTCTCTTAGGAGGAATAGATGACTGAGAGCATGGTCATCCAGTTGGGCCAGCAAGCATTTACCGTCACCCTGGTCACTGGAATGCCCCTGTTGGGCGTCAGCCTGATTGTTGGGGTGTTGGTGAGTGTCTTGCAGGCGGCAACGCAGATCCAGGAGGCGACCCTCAGCTTTGTCCCGAAGGTGCTGGCCGTCGGGATAGCGGGAGCGCTGTTTGGCCCCTGGGTGATCAACAACCTGATGGTGTACACCACAAACCTGCTGTCGTCTCTGCCGAACTACGCTCACTGAACGGAACTATGGATATCAACTTAACGATAGGTCGTTGGGATATCTTCCTGCTGGTTCTGATACGGATAACCTCCATGGTCATGGTCGCGCCTGTGTTGGGGGCTCGGTCGGTTCCGAGTCAGGTCAAGGTGGGTCTTTCCGTGCTGCTGGCGATACTGCTGACACCCCTGCAGCCGGTGCCTCCGCCCCTGTTCACCAGCTGGCTCGGCACCTTGATCGCGGTATCCAGAGAGGTGATCGTTGGGTTGCTGCTTGGTTTCTCGGCGTCCGTTCTCTTCTCGGCGATCCAGATGGCCGCGCAGATAGTTGGGGTGCAGATCGGTTTCAGCTTTTCTAACATCATAGACCCTGTCTCGGCACAGAGTTCCGGCTTCATGGAAACCCTTTACAACCTGATGGCGACGGTGGTCTTTCTCAACCTGGGAGGACACTATGCCCTTCTCACTGGACTCAGCCAGAGCTTCGAACTGGCGCCCGTGGGGATGTACGGCCCCGCCCCAATCGTCGGCGATCGGCTGGTTGCCCTGAGCTCTCTGGCAATAGGCATAGCTTTGAGGTTGGCGCTGCCGGTGGTGGGGACGATGATGCTGGTGGATGTGGCGATGGCCCTGGTGGTGCGGTCGATCCCCCAGATGAACGTATTTGCGGTTGGATTGCCAGTGAAGATGGTGGTGGGAATGCTGACCCTGGTGGCGCTCACTCCTCTGACAATAAGCGGAATGGCGAGCGTAACTCAGAATATCGCCGCGGCAGTCGCGGGTGTGTTGCGGTAGGCAGGAAGACAGGGAATGGCTGGCGACAACAGAACCGAGAAACCGACAGGGAAGAGGCGATCGGAAGCCCGCAGCAAGGGCCAGGTGGCCCGCAGCGCCGAGATCAGTTCCGTCGCAGTCCTGTTTGTCGGGCTCTGGATGCTCAACTCCAAGGCGATGGAGTTGTTGACCAGCTATTCTTCGATAACACAAGAGGCTTTCAGGGAGATCGCCTCGCGCGGGGAGCGCCCCGAGGCAGTTCTGTCGCTAGGGATGACGCTGCTGGTCAACAGCCTGTTGGTGATCGCCCCTTTGGTGCTGTCTGTTGGCATCGCGGGAGTGGTGGCAAACATGGTGCAGGTTGGTCCCATGTTCAGCACACAGGTGCTCAAGCCCGACTTCAACAAGCTGAACCCGGTGACAGGCATCCGGCGACTCTGGTCACCACGCATACTGGTGGAGCTGGCAAAATCTGCCCTGAAGCTCGCGGTATTGGCCTTCATCGCCTATCAGGTGATCAAAGAGAAGTACTGGATACTGGCCGGGCTTCAGTCGGCAACCCCGGTTGGGGCCTTGGCGACCATCAGCGGGGTAATTCTGGAGATCGGACAGAAATGTGGGGTTGCCCTTCTTGTCATGGCTGTTGCCGACTACGTCTATCAGAGGCGGTCTTTCGAGAGCGGGCTGATGATGACCAAGGAAGAGGTCAAGGAGGAAGCCAAGGCGGCCGAGGGGAATCCCACGGTCAAGGGCAAGATCCGATCGTTGCAGAGACAATATGCCCGAACTCGAATGATGCAGAACGTACCCCACGCCGACGTGGTTGTCACGAACCCAACTCACTACGCCGTGGCCATGGAGTATAAGCCAGCGAAGATGCAGGCGCCGGTAGTGGTAGCAAAGGGGCAAATGCTCGTCGCCGAGCAGATCAAACGGGTGGCGAAGGAGCATGGAGTCCCGGTGATCGAGAACCCACCGCTGGCGAGGGCCCTGCACCGATCGGTGGAGATCGGAGACGCGGTTCCGCCGGAGCTCTACCAGGCTGTGGCGGAGGTGCTGGCCTTCATTTACCGATTGAAGCAACAGGGCAATCCTTCGCAGGGTGCTGAGTTCTGAATTCGGAGTCTCGAAAGAGCAGCGCACGTTAGGGGAAGAATCCATGGCAGTGACATCAGCTAGTTCCAAGAGGAGCGCCGGTTTAGGCCGGCTGATGGAGCAGAGCGACGTTGTGCTGGCCGTCGCGGTGGTCGGCATTGTAGCCATGATGGTTATCCCATTGCCGCCCGCGTTGCTGGACGTCCTTCAGGTGGTGAATATCGCGACTGCCCTCACCATCCTCCTGGTTTCGATGTACGTCACGGAGCCCCTGGAATTCTCCGTTTTTCCATCCCTGCTGCTCGTCACAACCCTGTTCCGTCTTAGCTTGAACATATCGGCCACACGACTGATCCTCCTGAATGGGGCCGCGGGCAAGGTGATCGACGCGTTCGGGAGTTTCGTTGTTGGAGGGAACTACGTTGTCGGCGTCGTGGTGTTCCTCATCCTGGTTGTCATCCAGTTCGTGGTGATCACCAACGGTGCCGGCCGTATCGCCGAAGTGGCCGCGCGGTTCACTTTGGACGCGATGCCGGGCAAGCAGATGAGCATCGACGCCGACATGAACGCCGGCTTGATTACCGAGCAGGAGGCCCGCCGTCGACGCCACGCGATCGAGCAGGAGGCGGACTTCTATGGTGCCATGGATGGCGCCAGCAAGTTCGTCAAGGGCGACGCGGTCGCGGGCATCATCATCATAGTTATCAACATTATCGGAGGCTTCATCATCGGGGTGCTCCAGCGGGGGTTGACGCTCACGGACAGCGTCCAGACGTACACCCTCCTGACGGTAGGCGACGGGCTGGTGACCCAGATCCCAGCCCTCCTCATCTCAACCGCGACCGGTATCGTGGTAACTCGAAGCGCTTCTGAATCCGATCTCGGCCACGAAATGGGATCGCAGATCCTGGGGAATCCCAGGGTGCTGGGGATTGTCGCTGGGATCATGGCGGCGTTCGGGCTCGTTCCGGCGATGCCTAAACTGCCCTTCTTGGGAGCGGCGGCGGTCCTGGGTGGCGTCGCCTGGATGATGTATCGGGGGAGGGCGGCTGTTGCCGCGCCGGTCCCCGAGGCTGCTCTCACGGAGCCGGTGGAACAGGAGACTCCCTCCTCGCTCTTGCAGTTGGATCCGATGGAGGTGGAGATCGGGTACGGCCTTATCCCGCTGGTCGAGCAGAAGCCCGGGGGCATGCTTGCTCGAATCACCGCGGTTCGGCGCCAGCTGGCGCAAGACCTGGGAATTGTTGTCCCCACGGTCCGCATCAGGGACAACCTGCAGTTGGGCCCCAACTCATACATCATCAGGCTGCGAGGCGTTGAGATCGGGCGGGGCGAGTTGATGGCCAGTCGCTATCTTGCCCTGGGGATGGGATGGGATGATACCGGCATTGAAGGGGTGAAGACCACCGACCCCGCTTTCGGATTGCCGGCTGTTTGGATCGGGGAGGCCGACCGAGAGCGGGCGGAGGCCCTGGGCTACACTGTGGTCGACTCTATCTCGGTCTTCAGCACCCACTTCACGGAGATAGCGAAGAACTTCGCCCCGCTGATCCTCGGCCGGCAGGACCTCCAACAGCTGTTGGAAGGGGCGAAGTCTGCCCACTCGGCGGTCTTGGAGGAGTTGATTCCCAATATCCTCACCGCTGGGGAGGTGCACAGGGTTCTGCAGAACCTGCTGCGAGAACGAGTTTCAATCAGGAACATCGGCACTATCCTGGAGACCCTGGCCGTGGAGGGGCGTGCCAGCCGTGACCCCGACGTGCTGAGCGAGCAGGTCCGGCGCTCCATCGGTCGGGAGATCTGCACTCAGCTCAAGGAGCCGGACGGCGCTTTACACGTCATAACCATAGGACCCGAGGCGGAGCAGTTGATCGCCAACGCGCTGCAGCCGGGGGACCGCACGGCAGTGGTGGCGTTGGAGCCCGGGATAGCCCACCGAATGCTGCAACAGCTCGGTCTTGAAATCCAGCGGGTCACCGAGGGAGGGCATCTCCCAGTGATCCTCTGCTCAGGGCGGATAAGGTTGCCGCTGAAGCGGCTCACGGAGCGGTCGATGCCTACGTTGGTGGTGCTCTCCTTCGCGGAAGTCCCCTCGGACTTCAAGGTCGAGTGCGAGGCCACGGTTGCCCTGGGCCAGGATAGCTAGAAAGTCCCCACATGGGTTCGAGGAGTCGTGCGGCCGAAACCAGGTTTCTATCGATTGGGCAGCATATCACCATGGTTGTGGAGCAGCCAGGTGATCAGGTCCAGCCCGAGGGAGACGGATATCTGGGCCGCGTGGAGGACGTACAGGAGGATCTGATTTTGGTTTCATTGCCGACGCGACCGCTTCAGCTGTTGCGCTCCGGCTCCGGTTTCGGAGCGCTGGTCAAGTTTCCGAGAGATGGTCTCGAGTACATGTTCCGGGCCAAGGTTGAGGCCTACACCGAAGACCAGCTTCCTGTCCTGTATCTTCGGCAACTGAGCAAGCCGGAGCGCATCGAGAGGCGAGCCCATGTGCGGGTAGATGTCCTGCTGGAACCATCCGAAGTGATCGTCTTGGGTGAAGATGGCCGCGACGATGCGCCGCTGCTCGGTTGTCTTGTGGTGAATATCAGCGCTGGCGGTGTGGGGCTGGTAAGCCGTCGGCCCCTTCCTGTTGGCTGCAGGGTACGTCTGGTGATGCAGTTGCTCCTGGGTTTCGGCCGTGTTGCCACCGATGCTCAGGTGGTTCGATCAGCGCCCGTCGGAGAGCAGCTTCGGAGATGGCGACTGGGGTTGTCATTTCGGGGGATAGGTCGCCGAGAGCAGGACCGACTCGCCGGTTTTGTCCTAAGCCAGCAGCGGTTGCTCAGGCAGCGCGGACTTTTGTGAGAGGTGAACAGTTGGGCAGGTTGTTGATGGCTCTCTCCATGTACATTGGCCTTGGCTCGTTCTTCGCGGTAAACGCCGTGGCCTTACTCCGTGGCGCCTCGGTGATGACCGCGATGACGAGAGGTTTGTTCGCGCTGGCCATCTTCGCCGTGCTAGGAGTGGTGGCCAGTGCGGTGTTGAGGGTTCGACCTCACACCTCCGCGGAGGGCCAGCAGAAGGAGTAGGTCATGCATGGCCGGTGCGGGACGGAAGCTCATTTCCGAAAGCACGTTACCAGGGTAGAAGGGAGGTGATGGAGTGGCAGCGACGGCGGTAACCGAGGAGCTTTGGCAGGCCCACAGCGGGAGAGGCGACCGTGCGGCGCGCGAAAGGATCATTTTGCAGTATGCGCCTCTCGTCAAGTATGTGGCGGGAAGACTCTCTATTGCCATGCCGCCGGTGCTGGACATGGACGATGTCCTCAGCTCAGGCATGGTTGGGTTGATACGGGCCGTCGAGCACTTCGATCCGACGAGAGGGGTACCGTTTGAGAGCTACGCGGTCACCTGCATCAAGGGGGCGATCCTCGACCAGCTTCGGTCTCTGGATGTCATCTCTCGATCAGTGCGCCAGAGGGCTAGAGAGATCGAGAGGGTGATGACGAGCCTGCAGACGACCTTGGGCCGGTTGCCAACCGACCAGGAGGTCGCGGAGCAGCTAGGCCTGAACGTCGATGCCTACCGAAGGATCCTGATGGAGATCGGCCCTGCGACCATATCATTGGACTCTGCCTTGAGCGCGGACGGCGATGGAGAGGTGGGATCTCTGCTGTCGACTCTGGAGGATGCCAACAGCCCGGATCCGGTATCGCTGGCGGAGAGACGAAGTCTGATGGACGCCCTGGCCGAAGCGGTTTCCCATCTGACCGAAAGGGAGCGGCTTCTGCTAGCTCTCTACTACAAGGAGGAGCTAACCATGCGTGAGATCAGCCGGGTGATGAGCGTCTCGGAGTCGCGCATATGTCAACTCCACACTCGGGCGGTGCTGAGGTTGAGGGCGCAGATGCAGCTGTGGCGCCGGCAAGAGGATTGAGAATCCGAGATTGGGAGCCCAACAGGGAGTAGGAAGCGATGATCAGGGGCATTCAGACAGCAATGGGTGGAATGCGAGCGCACCTCGACCGAGAGGATGTGGTTGCAAGGAACCTGGACAACATCTTGACCCCTGGCTATAAGGAGGAGGCTGGAGCCATCGATGGCTTCGCGGCAACGCTGAGCCGGGTTGAGTCACGCTCCGTGGACAGTCCAACGCGGCTCGCGATGTCCGCAACTGCGATCGGCAGCCTTGGGGTCGAGACTGCCATGGACAGGGTTTCGGTGAACTTCCGCCAGGGGCCTTTAGAGGAAACGCACAGGCCGCTCGACGTTGCGCTTGTGGGCGACGGATTTCTTCAGGCGATGACTCCCCAAGGGCCGATGTTTTTCAGGGGCGGGCCCCTTTATAGGGACGCGGACTCCAAGCTGGTGACGTCGGAAGGCTATCCGGTGCTGGACTCAAATGGGCAGGACCTCGTGCTGCGGGGCAACGTGGTCTCCATAGCGCCCAATGGCGCAATAACCGTGGACAACAAGCCGGCCGGGAATCTGTCGTTGGTCGAGTTCGCGCCGGGCACCGAGTTGTCCAAGGTTGGGGATGAGTTTTACACGCCGGACTCCCCGAGTGCTCCATTGCCGGTAGCCGCTACCAACACGACGGTGAAGCAGGGCTACCTGGAGGGTTCCAACGTGGATGAGGTATCCGCGATGACCGAGCTGGTATCGTTGGTCCGGGCCTATCAGGCCAGCCAGAGGATGTTGCAGGCCGAGGACGAGTTGCTCGGAAAGGCGGTAAACGATGTTGGTCGGGTAGCCTAGAACCGGGGCTAAAGATCTGTCGAACTGTGCCGATTATTAGTATTGTGGCCAGGTAGGTTGAGGTAGTCCTCCGGGAGGGTGAAGACATAATGGGTATCTCCAGCAGCAGCAGCGCAAGTCAGTCCACTATCGTCCGGGATTCCCTCAGGTCTCAAGAGCTGGACCAGGTGCAGCGGAGAGCGCGAGGGACTGGCAGCCGTCAATCCGGGTCGGATTCGGCAGTGATTTCCGATGAGGGCCAGCTTCTCCAGAAGCTGAGCAAAGCGGTTCAGGATTCCCCCGACGTGCGTGAGGACAAGGTGGCTGAGTTGCGAGCCGCGGTTGCGAAGGGGAGATACCAGGTATCTTACTCGGAGATTGCCAAGGCGATCCTGGCGTCGAGGACGAAATGACTCTCGATCAGGTTGTAGAAGAAGTTTCGGCTCGGTGGGCGGGCGAGTGCACCGAGCTGGTTGCGATCATGCGTGAGCAGGAGCGGCTCTGTTCCATGCTGTTGGAGCTTTCCAGAGGGGAAAGGACCGCGGTGCTGGAAGGGCGATTGGATCTTCTGGAGAAGGCGACCCTGGAGAAGAGTGTCCTTATCGAGCAGATGGACCGGCTGGAGCAGAGACGCAGAGCATTGGCGGGGGAAGTGGCACGGCAGGTGGGACTTCCGTCCGATGTATCGCTGCAAGGGCTGGCCGAGCGCTTGGACGGGGAAGAGGCGAAGGAGTTGCTGGAGATCCGCCATCGCGTGGCTCAGGCGGTTGCCAGACTCAAGGAAACCAATGAAAGTAACCTCCAATTGATGCACAAGTCGCTGGAAGGTGTGAGAGACTCCATCCGACAGTTGCGTCACTCGGTCGGCGCCAGTGCCGTCTATACGAGGACCGGTCAGCCGAGGATTGGAGTATCCAGCACCATGGCTGTGGATTGCCATGCTTGAGCCCGTGCGAGGTAGCCAATGACATCCACCTTCTTTGGCCTGAACATTGCCCTCAGCGGGCTCCAGGCTCAGCAAGTGGCCCTGAACGTGACATCCCAGAACGTGGCCAACGCCAATACCGACGGTTACACCCGTCAGGATGCCCAGATGGTGGCGGCGGATCCATTTCCCCTGCCCATCGCGGCCATCGCGGGGCAGGCGGGTCAGCTGGGCACGGGAGTCGAGATAAGTTCCATCCGCCGGATGCGAGACAGCTTTCTGGATAGCCAGGTTAGAAGCCAAACGAGCGCGCAGGGTTACTGGGACACCAAGCAGAACAACCTGGGGCAGATCGAGTCGGTTTTCAACGAGCCGTCGGATCAGGGGATCAACAGTCTCCTCACCAATTTCTGGGGGGCCTGGCAGGACCTGGGCGCCAACCCGGACAGCTACGCTGCCAGGGTGACGGTCATTCAGGATGCATCGGCTCTCACCGACGTGATACAGCGTGACAACACGCAACTAACTGACCTCCAGACTTCGCTCGACGGCCAGATCCAATCTCAGGTCAGCCAGGTCAACACCTGGTTGTCCGAGATAGCCAGCTTGAACAAGCAGATCGCGGCCGTGGAAGTTCCGCAGGCGAGCCAGTACGATCCAAACGTCAAGGTGCCCCAGGCTCAGGCCAACGATCTTCGCGACCAGCGGGACCTGCTGCTGGACCAGTTGTCGAAAGTCATGAACATAAACTACCAGGAAGCGAGCGATGGCACCGTGACCATCTGGTTAGGTGCCGCCAGCAACCCCCCGGTGGCCAATGACCCCAATGCCCAGGCGAAGCAGATCCTGGTGCAGGCGGATACGCAGCACTATCTGGTCAAGTTACCTAACACGACCAATGCTAATGGGACCACGTCGTTTGGTGACGTGGTCTGGAGCACTGATGGCGATCCCACGAACACGAGTGGTCAGGCGGCCATCACATGGTCGCAAAACGATGGACAGTTGGGAGCGATGCGTGAGCTTCGCGACGTGACGCTGAACCCGTCCGGCGTCTCTGGTGGTGACAACGGTCAGAGTCTGGCCTGGCGGCTTGACCAGATGGCCAACAGCCTGGCCACCCTGGTAAACAACGCGCACCTGGCAGGCTACGGCGAGGATGGCAAGAACGGACGCCTGTTCTTCGTCTCCAGCGATTCGAACCCCATCAGTGCAGCCAACATCGTGGTTAATCCCGATCTGGTATCCAACCCCAATCTAATTGGGGCGGCTTCGGCCCCGAATCAGACGGGGAACGGCGACCAGGCCAATGCCATAGCTTCGGCGCTCCAGTCGGGGACAACGACTATTGCCGAGGGGCCCTCGACCAACATCACCACCACACTCTCCGACTGGTACAACGCGTTGATCTCCAAGCTGGGGGTGGATAGCAAGCAAGCCCAGGACATGTCTACTAACCAGGATCTGCTGGTGAACCGCCTGACCACCAACCGGGAATCCTTCTCTGGAGTCTCGCTGGACGAGGAGGCGACCAACGTTGTCCGCTTCCAACGAGCCTACGAGGCCTCTGCCCGGGTGATGAACGCCATGGACGAGATGCTGGACAAGTTGGTGAACGGCGTTGGCGTCGTCGGGCGATAACCGTTGCTGATGGGGTGAGGGGATGCGCATCACAAGCCGGATGATGGTGGACAACTTGCGGCAGAATATCTACAACAACACCGAGTCTCTGGCCAGCTTGCAGCAGCAGCTGGCCTCGGGCAAGAGGCTCAGTAAGCCATCCGACGATCCCCAGGGAGTGAGCCTGGCGTTGACATTGCGGACTACCTCGGCGCAGTACAACCAGTACCTGCGCAACATCTCTTCGGCGACAGACTGGTTACAGGCAACGGATTCGGCGCTCGACCAGATATCCACAGTGCTGACCCGGGCTCGGGATGTGGCCCTGCAAGGTGCCACGGGAACCCTGGACCGCGCTTCCCAGGAGGCGCTAGGCCAGGAGATCGACGGCTACCTGCATGAAGCGATGCAAGCGGTCAACTCCACCCAGGACGGGAAGTACTTGCTCGCTGGCCTTCAGGTCGGACCCGGCACGGCGCCGTTCACCGAGGACTCCTCGGGGACATCGATCGTCTATAACGGAGACGCAAGCGTAATGGAGCGCGAGATCGCACCCGGCGTCAAGCTGGGAATAAACGTCTGTGGAGATGTGTCGGTCGGGGGGGACGAGGTTCTAACGAACGGTTTGCAGGCCCTGCTGGATATGCGAAACCAGCTTCTGAATGTGGGAGCCGTGACGGCCGGCCAGATCGATAAGCTGACCACCGCTCTCAACGACGTTCCGTCGCTTCGAAGTGTTGTGGGCACCAACACCCAGCGGCTCAGCGATACCCAGGATGCGCTGAACTCGCTGCAGACCAACGTCACGGCCGAGTTGTCGCAAGTTCAGGACGCCGACGTGGCACAGGTGATGACAAAGCTGATGATGCAGGAGAGCGTCTACCAGGCGGCGCTGAATGTCGGTGCCCGAGTCATCCAGCCAAGCCTTCTCGACTTCCTTACCCACTAGTGCTCTGTCACAGCGGTCTGGGTATGTAGGGCGGCGCCCTGTGCGCCGCCGCCCGGTATCCGGATGAGGTGGACCGGGCGGCGGGGCAGAGCCGTGGCGCTGTGCTCGTTCGCGCCACGTGCCCTACGTGTCAGAACCAGCTTGACGCACTACTCATTGGACGCAGGAGGGTGCCCAGTGGTTATTGACGTATTGCTGCCTGACGGCATGGAGCAGATAGAGGTTGCTGACGAGGAGTTGTTCTCCTTCCCTCAGGGGATTGTGGGTTTCGAGGAGTACGGCCGGTATGCGCTCCTGGAACTGGAGCCGCCTCTATACCTCCTTCAGGCAGTCGATGACCCGCACGTGGGATTCGTGCTGATCGATCCCTCCCTCGTGTACCGCCACTACCGAGCGCCATTGGCCGCGGGTGACAGACAGCTTCTCCAGCTGACACGCTCGGAGCGCCCGAACATCTTCTGCATCGTGACCATGTCGGCGGAGGGCGAAAACCCCACCATCAACTTGAAGGCCCCGGTGGCGATCAACGCACGGAAGCGGTTGGGCGCACAGGTAATTCTTCAAGACATGTCGTACCCCGTCCGCCATCCGATTCCCCTGACGGCCGAAGGAGCCCTCGACCTCCAGCAGATGGAAGCCGCGACGTCGCGGTCGGAGTCGCAGTCTCGAAACGGGACGGGAGATCGACGGTCGGAGGCGGCGAGATGCTCATCCTGACGCGACGGAACGGCGAGAGCATCAGCATCGGAACCGACGTGGAGTTGACCGTTTTGGAGGTGAGCGGGGATCACGTCCGGCTGGGTATCCAGGCGCCGCGCGACGTGGTGGTGCTGCGCAAAGAGCTGCGGGACGAGATCCGGGAGGAAAACCGCCTCGCTGCCTCTCCGCGAGGCAGGTTGCCCCTGCGAATAGCTCGTCTTCCGACAGCGGAGTGAGGGCCGAAAGGGGCCACGCCCGGCGGCAAGTGGTCCATCCTGGCAAGCTCGCTCCGGCTTTACCCGCTGCTAAAGCAGCGGGCTGGGAGGCTGTAGGAGCGAGCTCCTGCTCGCGATCCGAGTCGCCGGCAGTGTGTAGGGGCGAGGCATGGAGCCTGTCTCAATAGTTATGGCATTTTCGCATCTATGGCGGACATGTGACCGCTCGGGCTCCGACGAACGGGTCTCGCCCCGGTTCTCCGATGTTTGAGGTCTTCGGCGGGGGCATTCCTGCCCCCGTCCGAGCCCCATTTGATCCTCCTGGCAGCTATCCCGACAACCTCTCCCCAGTTAGGA
>DAHXJB010000583.1:0-5050 GCA_027372455.1 Chloroflexota bacterium
CCGCGAAGGCAAGGACGTAACCGTCGTGGCCATTGCTTTGATGGTGAACAAGACACTGGAGGCCTGCGAAGAGCTAGCGAAAGAGGGTATTTCGGTCGAGGTAATCGATCCCAGAACCCTCGCCCCACTGGACATTGACACTATTCTCGAATCGCTCCACAAGACCGGCCGGCTGCTAATAGTCGACGAGGCGTTTGGCCCAAACGGCATCGGCGCCGAGATAGCGGCGCAGGCAATGGCTCGAGCCTTCGACGATCTCGACGCGCCCGTGCAGCGGCTCAATGGTGCTCACACTCCGACCCCCTACAGCCCACCGCTGGAGGCTGCCGTGGTGCCGAACCCAAAGACGATTGCGCAAGCGGTCCGCGACCTAATCGCGGAGTAGCACTGCCAACCATAGTGGACAAAGAGGCGGAACCGGAGGAGAAACGGATGGCATTTGAAGTAGTGATGCCACGGCTAGGGTGGACCATGGAGGTGGGGACCCTTGTCGAGTGGAAGAAAAAGGACGGCGAGACGGTTCAGGCTGGAGAGATCCTCTTCTCGGTGGAGAGCGACAAAGCTCTGACAGAGGTCGAGGCACTCGAGAGTGGCATTCTGCGCATACCACCCAACTCACCACCCCCTGGCGAGCAGGCGCCAGTCGGGGCACTATTGGCCTACCTAGTACAGCCGGGCGAACCCCCTCCCTTCGACGCCCACGGCGACTTGGTCAGGTCGACGGCAGATGATCTAGCAACCGCCGCTTCGCCGTCACCTTCGGTTCATGCCCAAGCGGGTTCAGCGGTGCAGCGTTCCGACGGTGCTGCTCCGTATGCTAGCCCGCGGGCTCGACGGGCGGCTACCGAGTTGGGCGTGGACTGGACCACACTCAAAGGAAGCGGCCGTGCTGGGCGCATCGTTGAACGCGACGTAAGGCAGGCAGCAGCGCACGCCCGTCCCGCAGTGGAAATCCGAGTCAGCCCGCTGGCGCGCCGTCGGGCTGACGAGACCGGCATTGATCTTGAGCAACTGGCCAGCAGGATGCCTGGCAGGCGGATCACCCAACAGGATGTCGAGGTGGCCCTACGGCAACAGACCGTGGCCGAGCCCGCGATGACGGCGGCAGACCGCCTTGAGTTCGAGCCACTTTCGAGCACCCGGCGAGAGATCCGCGACCGCATGGTCGCCGCGACGCAGACGGCGGCAGCGGTCACCCTGCTATCCGATGCGGATGCGACCGAACTAGTGACTCTGCGCGGCCGGATGGTCTCTGTCGCGCTGGAGAACGGCAGATTGCGCCCCCCGACCTACAACGATCTGCTTATTCGACTCGTTGCCTGTGCCCTTCTTGAACATCCCGACCTAAACTCGTCGCTGAAGGAGGATACCCTTGTCAGGCACGCCGACGTCCACATAGGCCTAGCAGTCGACACGCCACGAGGCTTGCTGGTCCCGGTGATTCGCAACGCGCACCAGAGGGGGATCTGGGAAATAGCCGAGGAGTCGGCCCGGCTGATCTCTGAGGCTCGCTTGGGCTCTATCGCCTCGGAGGACATTCGCGGGAGCACATTCACCATCACCAATCTTGGTGGACTTGAGGTAGACGCCTTCACTCCAATTCTCAACCTTCCAGAGTGCGCGATCCTCGGAGTGGGAAAAATCGCCCTGCGGCCTGCGGTCGACACCTCGGGTCAACGGGTCGTGCCCCGGCAGACCGTCACCCTGAGCCTTACCTTCGACCACCGAGTCGTGGACGGTGCCCCTGCCGCACGATTCCTGAAACGGCTAAAGCACTTTATCGAGGAGCCGCTGTCTTGGCTGGCTTCCTAGAGCCTGTCCTGAACCTCCATATTCGTGGCCTGTTCGTAGGGCAAATGTGGATCGGGCGAGACAGGGGTTTTGGCTCCCCGGTAGGGCTGCTGATCGTAGTTCATAACACGCTCTAGAGAATCCTTGTCGCACCAACCTGGATCAAGGCTGAACGGCTATCCTTATCCAAAGAAGGTCCGTCACACAATTGTGGTGCGAGAGTTGGGACCGCATGCGTCTTTCCTGCTTAGATGGGGGGTGTGTCCACACCGCCGTGTTCGGCCCCCTTCTCTCGCGGATGTGATGTACCGTTGAGCCTCTAGCGGCAGTTTCCCTGAAAATGGGGCCATATTGGCTCAAGGGTGAATTTGTATCCCAGGCTCTCGATCTGCTTCACAGCGAGTGGGACCACTGACTGGCGGTTCCGCGCGTCGGGTTGCTTCCAAGACTGACGTGGGCTGTGCCCTTCCAAGTCATGAAATAGATAATGTCCAGGAGGGCGTGGGACACGGCCAAGATTAACCGTCTCGCCCCCTTTGTGCGCCGAGAGCTGGCCGGACAGGGCCGAGAAGTAGCTCTTCTTCACCTTGGCAGACGCCCATGCGGCCTCAGTCAGTGTTGTGCTTAACCAGGGATTGCCCTTGCCCGCAGGCCCATTGTGTCTTTTCGTTGTGCTCGCATTGTGACCGAACACAGGTGCGCCCAGGAAGCCAGGTGGGCCGAGGTTTGCAAAGGTCGGGCAGAACGGACCGAATGGCGAGCGACTAATCAGGCGGGGTAGTTGCCCTCCAGGGCCGCGTCGATATGGGCCAACAGCACGGGTCCGGCGTGGAGGGGCATGCTGGTCTGGCGCACCAGCAGTTGCGGGATCTGGTAGATCAGCTCCGAGAGGGCCGCGAAAGCCAGCTCTCGTTTGCTTGCGCCCGGTTTGTGGCGGATCGCCTCGGCGGCGGCTTTGTGGATGGTGTCCGCCACCCGAATCGATTCCTGGAGGAACAATGCCACCCCCGAGCCGGTTCGTACGGGTGAGTTGACCAGGGTTCCGCCCAGGAAAGCGTGGCCCGCACAGATGGTGCGGATGTCCAGCTTGCTCAGGGCCGCCAGGGATCGCCGGTAATCACGGGCATTGAAATAATAAGGGTAGCCGCCGGGGCGAGACCCCTGCCCCTGGATGGCGTCGCCGGAGATCAGCAGGCCCTCGGACTCCCAGAGGTAGCAGACGTGGCCCGGGGTATGGCCGGGGCAGTGGATCACCTTCAACTGTACACCCGATCCCAGGTCCACGACCTCGCCGTCGGTCAGCAGCCCGTCGGCACCGACCGATGGTCCCGCGTTTCTGATTACGTACTCGGTTCGCTCCTGGATCGCCTCGGCCGGGAACTCGAGGATTCGCAGTGGGGCGATGTGGAACTCCACCTGGGTCTCAGTGGACTGGGCCATCGGCAGGTCCGCCGTGTGGACGTGAATGGGGGCATTGGAGGCGCGTTTGGTTTCCAGGTTGCCGCCGGAGTGGTCCAGATGGGCGTGGGTGTTGAGGATCAGATCCACATCGGACAGGTCCATGCCGATTTCCGCCAGGGCAGGCTCTAGCACCTCTCGTGGCGAGTCGACCGCACCGGTATCCACGAGGGCGACGCGGCTTCCCTTTATCAGGTAGAGGAAAACGGTGCCGGTTTTATCGTAAAGGGCGGTTATCCTGTAGATCGCCGAGTTGATCCGCTCGATCCTCACAGCGCTGGCCTCCGTTCCCGATCCGCGGTCGGTGTCCAGCCGCGGATGGCTCTTCCAGCTCCATTGTATATTGTCCCGGCCCTCCCGTGAAGCGTGAATATCTGCCGATTCTCCGGATGAACGTGGCTACTCGATGAGGTTGGCAGCCGGTGGGATGCGGACGGAATCCGGACGGAATCCGGACACAATTCGGAAACCTCTACTCAGGAGCGGCCGCGCTGCCGATCTAAATAAATGATGCATCCTCACTTGGTATCAGGAGGTTGGTTACGCATATGGTTGTCGCCGCAAAGGTTCCCAGTCGTCTGATCCCTCGAGGTTGGTCCTTGAAGTTCAAGTTGCTTGTGTTTTCCCTGGCTATCTCGCTGCTCCCTGTGCTCGCGCTCGGCTACATGGATAACGTCCGCGCGCGTGATGCCATGACGCAGGATATGGAGAGATCGATGCTGTCGACGGCTCGGACTACCGCCCAGGCCATAGACCGTCTCAACTCCGAAAACATGCAGTTGGCTAAGGTGATTGCCTCCGATTGGGTGGTAGTCGCGGCAGCGAGCGGCAATAATCCCTCGGAACTGGCTCTGGACGCTACGCTAAAGAGCTTCATGGATTCCAACAAGAGCTACACCGGCGTCTACGTCATGGACACGTCCGGAAAGTGTGTCGCGTCCACCGTCTCCACCATGGTCGGCAAGATGTACAACGCTCTTCCCTATTGGCAGCAGGCGGTGAAGGGGAGTCTGTACACCTCGGACCTGTCGGTCAGTGCCGATACCGGCAAACCAACGATCGCATACAGTGCGCCCATCAAAGGTGACAGCGGTATCGTGGGTGTAGCCGTTCTTAACACGGATGGCTCCGGGATTTTCGCCCTCGTCGACGGTGACAAGAACGGGATCGGAAAAGGCACATCGGGCACCCTCGTGGACGAGAACCTGGTCCGGCTGTACGATGGCGCGGATACCTCTCTCCAGTTCAAGGCCGTGGTTCAGCCATCTGATGACGTGGTCAAGAAGATCGCGGATGCCAAGCAGTTTGGCAGCGGCGGGAAGCTGCAATGGACCAACGACCAGAACCTGGCGGCAGGAATCCGCAACGCAACCAAACAGCCCAATTTCACTATTCAGGACAACGGCGCTACCTTCCATGTGGCCACCGCGCCCCTCACCACGAAGCCCTGGACCTATTCGGTCCGTGTGCCCGAAAGCAGCTTCCTCGCCGCCACCGACAGCATGACTCAGTCGGCTCTGATGACGATAGCCATGGTCCTCGTGATTACAACCATCCTCTCTCTGGTAGTAGCGATTTCGATAGCCCGTCCTATTCGGTGGCTGGTTGGAGAGGCTGACCGTCTGGCCGTGGGAGATCTCTCGGGCGGATCCAAGATCGGCCTCGATCTCTCGCGTGGAGGGGACGAGGTTGCCAGACTGCGCTCTTCCTTTGCCCGAGTTAGAGACTACCTGACGGAATTGTCAACTGTGGCCGGCCATGCCGCCAATGGAGACCTCACCAGGAGCGTCTCCGCAAAATC
>DAHXJB010000608.1:0-2751 GCA_027372455.1 Chloroflexota bacterium
TTCATCTCGGCACCACCAAGAGCGACAGAGTAGCTGCTGCTAGCACAGGCGGCACGGTCAGCAGCCCTACCTTCATGTATTCGATGTTGGAGATGTCGATGCCTCGCCGTCGAACCAGAGTCAACCATAGCATTGTTGCCAGCGAGCCGTAGGTAGTGAGGGCAGGGCCGATGTTGGCTCCCAGCAACAGCCCGAAGGCTGCCATCTTCTGTGTTGCACCAGACAGATGCGAGAGAACCGGGACCGCGAGGATGACGAGAGGAACGTTATTGGTGATATTGCTTCCCAGGGTGCCGGCAAACATGGCCATCAGAAGAGAACTCGTCGGATCGCTCGGCAACGTCAGCTTCACCGTGGCCAACCAGGACTGCTCGATGCCTCGCACGATGACGAACATGCCTATGACGAAGACAAAAAGCGACCAGGATATCTCGCCCAGCACCGTCGAGAGGTGGATTTCCCTTCTCCAGACTGCGACTCCGAGCAACCCCAACCCACCTGTGAGGGACGCCCACGCCAACGGGAGATCGGCCAGACCCAAGAGGAGAACGGCGGCAAGCGTCAGGGCCAAGAAGATCGAGGATATGACGAAGCGAGAATCGATCTTTGTCAGCCGCTCCGAGCTTTCAATCTCGAACCTACCCGGCAAGCGACCTCGAAATACCCAGAGGAAGACCGCGAGGTTGACGCCCACGGCCACGAGGGTCGGCAGCCACATCCGAGCCGCGAAGTCGCCAAACCGGATCTGAAGTTGGCTGTATACCAGCAGATTCGTGAGGTTACTGATCGGGAGCGCAAGGGAGGAAGTGTTGGCCACGAAAGTACACGCGAACATGAAGGGCAGGGCGTCGAACCGCCGCCTCGATACCAGCGAATAGATCACCGGAGTCAGCATGATGATGGTGGAGTCCAGGGACAGGAAGATGGTGACCAGGGCCCCGAGGATGAATAGGCCGCAGAAGAGGAGAACGCCGGAGCCCCTTGAAAGGCGAACAAAGACTTCAGCCACACGGTCGAAGACACCAGCCTGCTCCACCAGGATCGTCAGCACCATCATTCCAAGCAGGAAGAGCAGAGCGCCTGCCGTTTCGGCAAGCACCGCGGCGACGCCTCGAATCGATACGATACCGAACAAGACAGTAACCACAGCCCCGAGCGCCGCGACCCACGACTCTGGGATCCCGCGAGGCCGGGTCAGAATCAGCGCCAGAGTGGCGCCAAGGATCAGCGGGCTCAGCCATGGTAGCATCGGCATCGGACTCCAGGCTGACATCTTACTTGCCTCGGGGAGAAGGGGCAAGGGCCGCCACCAGGGCCTTTTAGTCTTCCCCTGCCGAGGCCACAAAGTGCACCGCCGATGCCACGGCCGTGTCATGCTGAGCCAAGGCAGGCGGCAGCGGGATGCCGCCAGATACCTGGAATGACATCGGCTCGGACTCGATGTCATTGAAAGCGTCAGCGAAGAATCTCCTCGTGGCAGGAGAGATCCTTCGCTTCGCTTAGGACAACAACTGAAAGGTCCTGGGGCTTATGCTACCTCTAATTGCAGGAAGCAAGCCGGTTGCCCCACGATCAAGGAATGTATCTTGCCCTTGCCTGGCCGCTGTCAGGTGGTCTTTTCTGCGAGGACGAAGCCATGGCTAGGGCTCACAATCTGCGAATACGCGACGCCCGCGACAGCGACCGTGATGCCATGAGGGATGTCACTTTGTCGGCCTACGCAGAGTACTCGGCACTCATGCCAGCGGAGCACTGGGAGGCCTATCGGCGGGACATGCTTGCCGCCCTGAACGAGGAGGGCACGGCCGAGCGGATAGTCGCCGAGCGGGATGGCGCTATCGAGGGCAGTGTCCTGCTGTATCCGGCGGGAACAGTCGTCCGCATCCCGGATGGCGGCACGGTCCGACGAGATCAGCCGGAGGTGCGGCTGCTGGCGGTGGCGCCGGCGGCGCGCGGACGGGGGATCGGTAGGGCTCTCATAGATGAGTGTGCGCGTCGGGCTCGGCGTTCCGGCGCCTCCGTTCTTGCGCTGCACACCACAGACATGATGCGGGTCGCCGTGCGCATGTACGAGCGTATGGGCTTCGTGCGGGCTCCGGAACTGGACTACAGGCCTGCGCCAGGGGTGGTCGTTAAGGGCTACGCTCTCAGTCTCGACGCCTCTCCCAAAGGGAGAGGGTGTCAACGTAACGCCTCTCCTAAAGGGAGAGGAAACACTCAGAACCCAGCACTCCGTTCGGAAATCAGCCCGCCGTCAGGGAGGGCTTGCCGGCGGCCCTGCGCTGGTTCTCCATCTCGAGCAGCGTCCTTCCGCGCTCTCGGGCTTCGTCGAACTCCATCTCCTCGATCGGAAAGCTGACGCAATACCAGTCCTTCTGGCCGGAGGAGATCAGCTCGCCCTCAAGAACGGTTGATCCATGAACTGTCGCTCGGGGCCGCAGGGTGGAGGACTTGAACATCTCCAGTGACTGGATGATCCCCACATACTTCCCCTGGGTCTGCTGCCATCGGATTATCGAGAGTCTCTGCATTGCGACTTCTCCTGTGCTGATTTTCACTCCTTATTGTACCTCACCTCGGCCGGACTTCTAGCCAGAACCATCGTTGACCCGTACATCCTGGACCGCGACCGCGACTATTTGCATGAGAGTGGTACATGAGGCTCTCAATCCGTTAGAGGAGGAGAATGGTGAGGTATATGTCTCCAAATAGAGGTCTTGCCGCGCGGATGCGCGCAGCGATCGGGGTGGG
>DAHXJB010000612.1:0-6792 GCA_027372455.1 Chloroflexota bacterium
CAGCTCCGAGAGAGACTACGGGTGGACGACGCCCTCGACGTCTGGGGGGTTCACGGAGTGGGCGGTACCTGGGGGGCACTGGCTACGGGGCTCTTCGCTACTGTGACGGTCAACAGCGCAGGGGCCAACGGGCTGTTCTACGGCGAGCCCAGCCAGTTGTGGAAACAGGCTTTGGCGGTGGCGGTGAGCTGGGTATACTCGGCGGCCGTGACCTGGCTTCTTCTGAAGGCGGTGGACGTGACGATAGGGCTGCGGGTAGCGGAGAGCGAGGAGGTGATGGGACTCGATGCGACGCAGCATGGAGAGGCGGCTTATCAGCCGTAGAGGGCTGCGCTCGGTCGGCCTCTTCCACGGGGAGAGGGGGTCCTGGTAGCTCCCTCTCCCCTTGGGAGAGGGTCGGGGTGAGGGCTGAAGCTAACGATGAAAACCAAACGCGCCACTTCTCGGTACTGCGGCACCGATAGGCGCTTGCGGATCAACCGAAATTGGAATAGAATCAGCCGGTCTTGCAACTGAGTTGCAGCGCACCGACGGCTGAATGGAGAACGGCGTTGTGCACCTCCACGGACACGGGAACACATCGCAGATTTAGCCCCAGGGAAAGGGCGCGGATTGGACTGGCTCTCGAAAACAGGGGGCTTCGGCTCACTACCCAGCGAGAGGCGGTGTGCGAGGCCATTTTCGGGTGCCCCGGCCACATTTGCGCGGAGCATATCCTGGAGACCGTTTCGGATCGGCATCCCGACTTGCGGATGAACAAGACCACGGTGTATCGAGCCCTGGATCTGCTGCTTGAGTTGGGGCTCATCAGCGAGCACAAGTGTGGGGATGGGAGGGCTCAGTACGAGCCTGCTTCTCGCGGCCGGCATAGCCATCTCATCTGTCGCCAGTGCGGAGAGTTGCTGGACCTGGATGAGAGCCTGGCCGTTACCGTACGGGAGGGGTTGCGGGCTCTGCACGGCTTTCAGGCTGACCTGGAGAGCTATCCCATCTTTGGGCTATGCGCTTCCTGCCGCGGCTAGCTTTTTCTGTGCGAGTGTATTGCAACTGTGTTGCATTCTGAGCGTCCGACCTTGAGGCCTGATGAAGCGAGCGGCTGCACTGTTACTCGATGCCGACTGGCCCTGGTGGTGGTCGTGAGGCCTAGCAAGTGTTTGCCCCAGTTCGACTACTCATGCTAGAAAGGATGGTCCAACTTCGATGCACATTCCGGATGGATACCTAAGTCCGGCTACCTGCGCGGTCGCGTACGGGGCGGCCGTTCCATTCTGGTACCAGGCGAGCCGTCGGGTCAAGGATGCACTCCGAAGTCAGTCGGCCCCGTTGATCGCCCTTTTCGCGGCATTCAGCTTCACCGTGCAGATGTTGAACGTCCCGATACCAGGAGGCACAACCGCTCATGCCGTGGGTGGGACCCTGATCGCGGTGGTGCTCGGTCCCTGGGCTGCCGTGGTTGGGGTGTCCACGGCCTTGATCATTCAAGCCCTCTTCTTTGGTGATGGCGGCATCACCGCCATAGGCGCCAATTCTTTCAACATGGCCATAGTCCTGCCGCTGACAGGCTATACCGTCTATCGGCTGGTGGCCGGTAAGGCGCCATCGCCGCGGAGGCGTGTCTTGGCCGCGACGTTCGGCTCTTACGTGGGGATCAACGTTGCCGCTCTGCTCGCTGGGATAGAGCTGGGTGTCCAACCGATCTTCTGGAGCGAAGGTGGAAAGGCCCTGTATAACCCTTATGGGTTGCAGGTGACGGTCCCCGCGATGATGCTGGCCCATCTGACTGTCGCGGGCTTTGCCGAGGCGGCACTGACCGGGTTAGCCGTGGCTTATCTGCTGCGCACACATCCGGACCTCTTGAGTGGGGCCGCGATGGAGGGTTCGCCACATCAGATGGGTAAGAGCGGGTGGGCACTGGTTGGGATTCTGGGAGTCCTGGTAGTTCTCACGCCACTGGGACTTCTTGCCCCAGGGGGAGCCGACTTCGAGTGGGGCGCGGAGGAGCTGCAGGGCATGGTTGGCTACATCCCGGCAGGGCTAGCCCGCATGACCGACCTCTGGCAATGGGCACCGCTTAGAGACTACCAGTTCGCTGGAACCGGGGTGGAGGGCTCTCTCTTGAATCAGCTGCCGGGTTACCTACTCTCGGCAGTGCTGGGCGTAGCTTTGATCTTTGCCCTTTTCCTCGTCGCTCGGATAGCTTTGACCCGTAGGACCACTCATGGCGGCTAAAGATGGAGGCGATTTCGTAGCCAAGACCCTGGCGGGCATTACCGGGGCGCTGGAGCGAGCGGTGTTCAACGAGGAGCAGGCTCGTCTGCCGGGGCTCTTGCAGGGCATTGATCCTCGGGTGAAGATCATCGGAGCAATCCTTCTGCTGTTGGTTACCGGCTTGATCCATCACCTGGAGACCATGGGCGCACTCTACGCCGTGATACTGTTGCTGGCGTCGGCCTCCCGCCTGCCGCTTTGGGGCTTTGTCAGAAGGGTGTGGTTTGGCATCCCGATCTTCGCCGCCGTCGTGGTGTTCCCATCTCTCTTCCTGTTGCCGGGCAGACCGCTGCTGGTTCTGCTGGATCTGCCTCCGGTCTGGCTTTCGGTCACCGACAACGGCCTCGCTAGCGTGGTGCTCTTCGTGGCTCGGGTTGGCACATCCGTCTCGTTGGCGCTGCTGCTGGTGTCCACCACTCGTTGGACCGATCTGGTTCGAGCGATGCGGGTGCTCAAGGTGCCCGAAAGCTTCGCGGTGGTGTTGGGGATGACCTACAGGTACCTGTTTCTACTCTTGCGCGCGGCCGATAACCTGTTCCTTGCCAGGGCTAGCCGGACTGTCGGGGCAAGCAGCGGAGGGGAGCGGCGTCGCTGGGCGGCCGCAGCGACGGGCACGCTGATGAGCAGATCGGTCAAAATGAGCGGCGATGTGCTGCTGGCAATGCGGGCCCGTGGCTTCGACGGGGAGATCAGGTCCAAGGGTTTCGGCAGGCTGCGAGACGAGGACCGGCTGATGCTGGTGATGGGGGTAGTCCTGGCCTCGGCATTGCTGCTTGCGGATCGATGACGATTTCACCGTCCACCTCTCGTGTTGTGGGCTGCAGCTACATTTTCTTCGCTCGGGGGAACCATTGAGGAGCGAGCTAGGATCCGTCTATCGGTTGTCGGGGGTGTCATACTCTTACCTGTCACGCTACCCAGCTGTGGCAAGTGTGGACTTGGATATTTGCCGGGGCGAGAGCGTGGTGATACTGGGTGCGAACGGATGTGGAAAGTCCACCCTGCTCAAGATCATGGATGGACTGATCAAGCCTGACGAAGGGCGCATCGAGGCCTTCGGTGAGGACATCACCGGTGTCGTAGACGATGTGGCGGCTTCTCGACGGCTGCATCGACGGGTGGGGCTTGTTTTCCAGGACTCCGACGTGCAGCTCTTCTCTCCCACTGCATGGGACGACGTCGCATTTGGTCCTCTCCAAATGGGGTGGGAGGCTGACAAGGTGAGCCATCGAGTCGAGAAGGCCCTGGATGTGATGGGGGTCGTTGATCTCGCCCAAAGGGCACCCTACGAGCTATCAGAGGGTGAGAAGAAGCGAGTCGCAATCGCCACAGTTCTGGCTCTGGACCCAGAGGTGCTTCTACTGGATGAGCCCACGGCAAGCCTCGATCCTCGGAGCAAGGCTGTGCTGATCGATCTGCTCCATCGGCTGGGGGAGGAGGGGATAACGATAGTCACCACCACCCAGGAGTTGGAGGTTGCTCCTGAGGTCGCGGAGCGTGCCGTGGTTTTCGGGGACAGGGAGCGCCGGCCGGTTGCCGAAGGACCAGTGAGACTGCTGCTGGAGGACACCGATCTGCTGGTGACGGCCAATCTGGTCCATCCGTTGCTCGTGCATCGGCCGGCACTCAGTTCGTCCTGAAGGTGTAGGTTGAGACGGGGTAGCCCCGACCTGCTCCGTAGCGGCGCAAGTCTCTTTGCTCTCGATTCGTGTTCTGGGTCTCCGGCGTGGGTGGAACCCGTCAGGACCCCGCTGCCTTCCGCAAGGAATCCACCGCGTCCAGTTCTTCCCAGGGCGGATTGAGGTCGGTTCGCCCGAAGTGACCGCCCACGGCCAGCTTCTGGTAGAAACGCCCTCCTCTCTCCCTTGGCAGATGACGAAGCCTCAGCCGCTCCTCGATGGCGTGGGCGCGAAGGTCGAAGACCGCCGCGATGATGTCGGAAAGCTGTTCATCGGGAAGCATTCCCGTGTCGAAGGTGCGGGCAGATACGGTTGTCGGTCGAGACTCCCCGATAGCGTAGGAGAGCATCAGTTCGCACTCCGAGGCCAGACTGGCTGCCACGACATTAGTCGCGACGTGCCGGGCCGCGTAGCTGGCGGCGCGGTCCAGGCGACCTGGATCCTTCCCGCTGAGTGCATGTCCTCCGTGGCGCGCCGCACCGCCGTACGTGTCGTCGGCGCTTTTCCGCCCAGTGTGGCCGACATCCCGAGCCGGCCCTGCAGCTTCCATGGCTCCACCCGGATTGATCAGCAGACGTGTGGACCCGTCCGGCTCGATTTGCATCTGCTTGAATGCAGGAGTGAAGGCCATAGCGTTCAATGCACCCTTCAATTCGACAGGGTTGCCCAGGTACTGGAGTTGAGCGACGATAGTGTCGATCCGAACGGGTCGACCGTCCAGGTACTCCACTGTGACCAGCAGGTTACCGTCTGGGCCAAGACCGGGGATGGCTCTCCGAACGGCCAGATCGCCGATGCCGGTGGCCAGGTGGTGCGCCAGTTGGATGGGCAAGGGCATCCGTTCCGGTGTCTCGGAGCAGGCATATCCGAAGACGGTGGTCTGGTCCGCGGTTGCGCTGTCATCCGCCGCTGCCATAGCATTGGGGCCAGTTCGGAGCCGGGAAGGGGCCATGGCGCTGGACTGAGCCAGAATGGCGCACCGGCTGGCGTCCATGTCTTTCGGGAAGTAGCCGGTTTCCGCGATGGTCTTGCGCACCACCCCGGTAGCGTCCACTTCGCCCTCGGTGGAGACGTCGGTTACCAAGAAGACGACTTGCCCCGCCGCGGCGGCCTCGGCTTGAACCCTTGTGTCGGGATCGGCGGCCAGGTAAGCGTCCACCAGGGCATCGGATATCCTATCGCACAGCTTGTCCGGATGGCCCAGCAGGACCGAGTTTGAAGTGAAGAACCGTCTTTGAGTCATGCTGCCTCCTCCAGCAGAAGCTGATCTTCCGATTGGATCACCTGCCGCGCCTGCGGAGCCCCTTCGATGCTCCGCAGGACCTCGATGGCGGCGATCGGAATCAGGGCGCCGCCCAGAGAGACAAGTCCGTCTACCAGGCCGAGAGGGGCAGTCCTGAGCAACGAGCGTAACGGTGGCAGCATGAATACCCCGACCTGCAGTAGCGCGGAGATGCCAACACTCAACACAAGAGGTCGGCTCAGGCTGCGCTCGTAGCTCAGTGCCGGATGGGTGCCCGCCCTAGCCAAGGCCACGTGCAGCAGGTCGGCGAGGGCTAGGCTCCAGAAGGCCATGCTTTGAGCTATTGGACTCCGACCGTGCCGGAGGATGCCGATCCCATAGCTGGCCGCGGAGCCGGAGGAGAGGACCGCGGATTCCGCGAGAATACGGCGTCGAAGCGAGTTCGATATTATCGGCTCCCTGGGAACCATTGGGGGTTGGCTCATCAGGTCCGGGTCGCGAGGCTCCATCGCTAGACCCACGGCTGGTGCGAGGTCCGAGATCAGGTTCAGCCAGAGAAGCTGCCCTGGGGTAAGGGGAGCAGGAAACCCTAGGGCGACGGCGGTGGCTACGGTCCAAACCTCGGCGCCGTTCGTGGCCAGCAGGTAGTGGAGCACGCGCCTGACGTTTGCTCGGACGAGCCTCCCCTCTTCTACGGCATCCACCATGAGAGAGAAATCGTCGGTGGAGAGCACAACGTCGGATATCTCCCTGGCCAGTTCCGTGCCGCGCTGGCCCATTGCTACCCCCACATCGGCGGCTCTGAGGGCCGGGGCGTCGTTCACCCCGTCTCCAGTCATCGCCGCGACCTCGCCATTGGCCTGGAGCGCCCTCACGATGTTCAGCTTCATCTGTGGGGGCGTACGGGCGAACACCTCGACATTGCCTACCAGTCCTTTGAGCACCTCAGGGTCCATTTGTGCCGGATCGCCCGCCTCCAGGACGTGTATGGGGTTCCCCTTCTCCAGACCGAGCTGCCTAGCTACTGCCGAGGCGGTGGCAGCCTGATCTCCCGTGATCATAACGGTTCGGATACCTGCTCGTCTGAGTGCCTGCACTGCCATTGGGGCCGAGACCCGTATCGGATCGGTCAGCCCCGCTAGACCACACCAGGTGAATCCGTTGGAGAGATCGGCATCGCCGTACTGCTCCGGCAGTTGTCGTTGTCCGAAGGCGAGCACACGCATCGCTCTGCCAGCCATCTCGGCGTTGCGCTGGCGCAGAATTGCCCTGCGGCTGTTGTCCAACGGCACAGCCTCACCGTGTATCAGGGCTTTGTCGCAGATCTCGAGCAGTTCATCCGGTGCGCCCTTGCTCAGGGCGACGAGACCGCCAGGTCCTCTGTGAACGGTTATCATGTAGCGTCGACCATCGCCCCGGTCCCTGCGGTCGATGCGGGGATAACTTCGTCGTAACTCATCTGCTTCGAGGCCCGACTTCATGGCGGCCACCAGCAGGGCTCCCTCCGTGGGAGAGCCGTCGACGCGGATCTCATCAGCCTGGCGTCCCACGATCTCGGCGTCTGAGCAGAGCACACCGATCTTCAATAGCTCTTCGAGCGTT
>DAHXJB010000001.1:0-3969 GCA_027372455.1 Chloroflexota bacterium
AGCACCCTGGGCAAGGTGATCCTGCGGCTCATCGAGCCCACCGGGGGAAGGGTGACCTTTGAGGGCAAGAACGTCTTTGCCCTGGACCGGGCGCAACTGCGCCGGCAGCGCAGGGAGATGCAGATCGTCTTCCAGGACCCCTACGCCTCTCTGAACCCCCGGATGACGGTGGGCGACATCATCGGCGAGCCGCTGGGCATCCACGGGGTCGCTCACTGGGCCGAGAAGGGCCGGCGGGTGCAGCACTTGCTGGAGGTGGTGGGGCTTTCACCGGTCCACGCCCGCCGTTACCCCCACGAGTTCTCCGGCGGGCAGCGGCAGCGCATCGGGGTGGCCCGGGCGCTGGCGCTGCACCCCAAGCTGATCATCTGCGACGAGCCGGTGTCGGCCCTGGACGTATCGATCCAGTCGCAGATCCTGAACCTGCTCTCGGACCTGCAGAAGGAATTCGGGCTGACCTACATCTTCATCGCCCACGGCCTGGCGGTGGTGAAGCACATCTCCGACCGGGTCGGGGTGATGTACCTGGGCAAGCTGGTGGAGCTGGCGGACAAGCGCGAGATCTACGCCAGTCCCCGGCATCCCTACACCGAAGCCCTGATGTCCGCCATTCCCATCCCCGACCCGGAGGCGCGACGGGAAAGGATCGTGCTGGAAGGCGACGTGCCCAGCCCGGTGAACCCGCCAACGGGTTGCCGCTTCCATACCCGCTGCCGTTACGCCGAACCCATCTGCCGCCAGGCCGAACCGGAGCTCCGGGACGTGGGGAACAATCACCTGGTGGCCTGTCATTTGCGGTAGGTTCCGCCGTTCGCCAGTCTACTTCTTCGGCCGCCCCTTGGTGTAGGCCCACTTCCAGTCGCTGTCCGGGCCCACCACGAAGCGCGCCACGCCTTTGACGTAGGGCTTCTCAAGGTAGTTGCGCGAGCGGAAGTAGATGGGCGCGATGGGCGACTCGTCGAGGAGCAGCTGCTCCGCGTCAGCCAACGCCTTCATCCGCTCCTCCGGGTTGACCGAGGTCTTGGCGACCTTGACGTAGTCGTCGTACTGCTTGTTGGACCACTGCGGATCGTTGTAAGTGCCGCCGGTCACCCACATCTCGAGGAAAGTCTGCGGGTCGTCGAAGTCGGCATTCCACCCGGCGATCGCAATGTCGAAGTCGCGCCGATACCTCAGCGAGAGGCTGGTCTTAAAGTCCACGCGCTTGATCTTGATCCCGACGCCGAGGTTCAGGCGCCAGAACTCCTGGATCGCCTGGTCGATTCTCTTGGCTCTGTCCGAGTCGTCACCAAGCAGTTCTATGTCCTTCGGGAATTCGTTCAGGTTCAGTTCCTTGAGGCCCTGGTCCAGGAGGTCCCTGGCCTTCACGGCGTCCGCGGATACGGGAAGGACATCACCAACGCGGTTGTGGAACGGCTCCCCGTTCACCCCGTGAATCGTCGGTGGGGTGAGGCCGGTCGCCGGCAATGCGCCGTCGCCGAAGACCTTTTCGACGAATCGCTGGCGGTCTATCGCCAGGGACAGGGCCCGGCGGATTTTGGCGTTTGCGAAAAGCGGCCGCTTCGTGTTGAAGACCAGGTAGAAGGTGGCTGCTTCAGGGAGTTGCCGGAGCCCTTTGTCGCGGTAGGCCCCGATGAACTTCGGCCCCACGGCCGTGGCGTCCAGACCACCCGTGTCGTACAGGTTGAGGGCCGTCTGATTGTCCTTGACCATCTGCAGGTGAATCCTGCTAAGTTTCACGCTCTTGGCGTCCCAGTAGTCGTCGTTCTTGACCAGGATCATCTCGGTGGTGTGGGTCCATCTCGCGATCTTGAAGGGACCGCTGAAGGTCTGCTTGTCGGCGTCAGCGGCGAATTTGTCGCCGAACTTCTGCACCGCGGCCTGCTGGGCAGGGATGTAGGTGGGGAAGGCTGTAAGCCCCAGCCAGAAGGCGGTCGGCCGCTCCAGGGTGACTTCCAGGGTCTTGGGGTCAACGGCTTTCACGCCGACGGTCTTGAGCCCCTGATCGATCCTCTGGCCCGCTTCATCCAGGGCCTTCTTATACTCGTCTTCCCTGCCCTGGTACTTTTTCTTGTCCGGCACGGCGATGCTGTTTACGGCCTCGGCGTTTCTCAAATAGTACATCTGGTACGCGTACTCGGAGGCGGAGCGCGGGTCGATCGCTCGCTTCCAGGCGAACTCAAAGTCGCCGGCGGTGATCGGCGTGCCGTCGGACCACCAGGCGTCGCGCAGCTTGAACACGTACTCGGTGCCGTCCGCTGAGACGCTCCAGGTTTCAGCCAGTCCCGAGCCGGGTTTCGTCTCACCGTTCCTGTCCGGGCGGGTCAGCCCCTCCATGGTGGCTCGAATGATGCTGAAGGAGAGCGGGTCGGCGGCGAGCTGAGGGTCGAGTTGGGGCGGTTCGCCCCCCAGGTTGAGGTCCAGGTACTGCTCTTCTTTCGGTTGCTCCGCCGACGGCTCGACGGGTTTCCGATTACACCCCGCTGCGACCAGGCCAAAAATCAGCAAGGCTATCAGCGCCCACCCCAAGGTCCTGCGCAAGATGCCTTACCTCCTTGATCTTGAGAAGGGATTTCCCGTGACTTTCCCCGCTGACGCGAAAAACGTCAACCCAACCATTCCTCTTGCTTCTACATCTCTACGACAAATCCTGTAGCACACTGGGGGGGATAAAATTGGGAGCGGCCCGTCCTCCAACCGAGCAGGAAAGGGCGGTACGAAAGCGAATACAAAGGGGGGGATGTTGTCCCCTAATAGCATTCTGCCTGCCTGGAGGTGGTTGCTGCACAAGGCTGGATCGGCTGTTTGCCTGCCACACCTTTCCAATTGTTCGTAAGGGGGTTAAGAACTAAGATGAAGAAAGTCTGGGCCGTCTTGGTTGCTGTCACCTTGATCGCCTCACTGTTGGTGGGGTGCACCAGCAAACCGAGCGCTCCTGGGGCTCCCGAGAAGAAAGAGATGGTCGTGCGGTACAACGACGGCACAGAGCCCGAGACCATCGACCCGGCCAAGTCGACCGGTATTCCGGAGGCCAACATCGAAATGGCTCTCAACGAGGGCCTGACCCGGCTGGTCGAGTCCAAACCGACTCCGGCGCTGGCCGAGACCTGGACGGTTTCTTCCGACGGGCTGACTTACACCTTCAAGCTTCGCGACGGCATCAAGTGGGCCAACGGCGATCCCATCACCGCCGCCGACTTCGAGTATTCCTGGCAGCGCGCGCTGGATCCGCGGCTCGGCTCCGAGTACGCCTACCAGCTTTACTACATCAAGGGCGGCGAGAAGCTGAACACCATCGAGCTGCCCAAGGACTGGGACAAGGATCCGGCCAAGAAGAAGGAAATCGAAGACAAGATCGAGCAGGGCAAGAAAGATCTGGGCATCAAGGTCGTGGACCCGAAGACCCTGGAGGTCACCCTTGAGGCTCCCACGGCTTACTGGCTTTCGATGGTCGCCTTCCCGACCCTGTACCCCGTCTACAAGAAGAACGTCGAAGCCGATCCGGACAAGTGGTTCACCAAGCCGGAGACCTATAACGGCGCCGGCCCCTTCAAAATGGAGTCCTGGACCCACAACGAGAAGATCGTGATGGTGAAGAACCCCAACTACTGGGACGCCAAGAACGTCAAGATCGACAAGCTGGTCTTCACCTTGGTCGATTCGGAGGCCACGGAGATGACCATGTTCGAGACCGACCAGATCGACATGACCCACACCGTGCCCATCGCCGACATTGATCGCTTGCGGTCGGAGGGCAAGCTGAAGGTGGGGCCGCTCCTCGGCACCTACTACTATCGGTTTAACGTCACAAAGCCGCCTTTCGACAACCCCAAGGTCCGCAAGGCCTTCACCCTGGCCATCGACCGGGCGTCCTTAATCAAGAACGTCGTCAAGGGCGGGCAGCTACCGGCCACCGCTTTCGTTCCCGGCGGCGTCCCGGACGTGTCCGGCGACTTCCGCAAGAACGGC
>DAHXJB010000006.1:0-2448 GCA_027372455.1 Chloroflexota bacterium
ACCACCAGGCTCACTCGAGTCCGAGTGCCTTGGCGAATAAGACAGTGATGAAGACCGGCGACCGCCAGAAGGGCGGGAATCGGCGCGTACTCCCCGTCCACGCCCCTGTCGGACAGGATCAGGATGTTCACGCCATCGTCGATCGCCCGGCTCGCCGATTGGAACAGATCCTCAAGGGCCTTTTTCAGGCCTGATCCCCCATCGGAAGACTTGTACAGGATCGGAAGGGTCATGGACTTAAAGCCGGGGCGATCGATCAGACGAAGCTTGACCAGTTCTCCGTTGGTCAAAATCGGTCTCTTCAGTCTGATGCGCTGGCAGTTTTCAGGCTTTGGCTGGAGCAGGTTTCGCTCGGAACCCAGGAGCACATCGGTAGAGGTGATCAACTCCTCACGGATGGCGTCAATCGGGGGATTCGTCACCTGAGCAAACAGCTGCTTGAAGTAGTCGTACAGCATTTGCGGCCGGTCCGAAAGCACGGCCAGCGGAACGTCGTTCCCCATGGAGCCAACGGGCTCGACGCCATTTTGCGCCATCGGCCCGATTATCATGCGGAGGTCCTCATAGCTGTAGCCGAAGGTCTGCTGCAGCTGAACCAGGGTCTCGTGCCCAATCGATCCACCCTCGGTCGAGAGGATGTCCACGTCAGGTCCGAGGCCACGAACGGCCGATCGGTCGAACGCGCCAGGGGTGTACCCCTTCGCCCTGAGCAACTGGTTCAATGGGACCGATCTGTGCCCGTCAACGCGTACGTCCGGCAGATCCTCCAGCCCCAGCATGTTCTCCTTGAGCCACTTCTGGTAGGGACGGGCCTTGGCCATCTCCCCCTTCACCGCCTCGTCCTCGACGATACGTCCCGCCCCAGTATCGACCAACAGCATCCGTCCAGGCTCCAGCCGCCCTTTATGGAGCACCTGATCCGGGGGAATATTCAGGACCCCGACTTCGGACGCCATCACTACCAGGTCGTCCCTAGTCACGTAGTAGCGGGAGGGACGCAGCCCGTTGCGGTCCAGCACCGCACCAACAGTCACCCCATCGGTGAAAGCGATGGAGGCGGGGCCATCCCACGGCTCCATGAGTGTGCTGTGATACTCGTAGAAGGCCTTCTTCTCCTCACTCATGCTCTCGTGGCCGGACCATGGCTCCGGGATCATCATCATGATCGCGTGCGGCAGGGATCGGCCGGAAAGCACCAGGAACTCCAGAACGTTGTCGAACATGGCAGTGTCACTGCCGTCGGGGTTAATTATCGGAAGCACCTTGGCCAGATCGTCCCCGAACAGGGCAGACTCGAACATAGCCTGCCTGGCGTTCATCCAGTTGACGTTGCCCCGCAACGTGTTGATTTCCCCATTGTGGATCACGTAGCGGTAGGGGTGGGCACGATCCCAACTGGGGAATGTGTTGGTGCTGAACCGGGAGTGGACCAGGGCCAACGCCGTCTCCATGGCTGGATCCGCGAGATCGGCGTAGAAAGCCTGGATCTGCTCCGACATCAGCATGCCCTTGTACACTATGGTCTTGTAGGAGAGGCTGCTGATGTAGAATTCGGACCCGCCGGCGACGGCCGGAGAAGCGTAGCGAATCTCCCTCTCGGCTCGCCTGCGGATGACGTACAGCTTTCGCTCGAACGCCATGTCATCCACTATCGACGGATCGCGGGCCACGAAGAACTGCCGCACCACGGGCTCGGCAATTCTGGCCGTCCGTCCCAGCGGGCTGCCGTCGGTGGGAACCGTCCGCCACCCGATGGCGCGCTGCCCTTCTTCGGCAGCGATCGCCTCGAGGCGCAGCTCAATCTCCCAACGGTCAGCTTCGTTGCGAGGGAGATAGACCATTCCCACGCCGTACTGTCCGGGATCGGGGAGCGACATGCCGCTGCCGCCACACGCTTTCTTCAAGAAGGCATGAGGCATCTGAAGCAGGATGCCGGCGCCATCGCCCGTGTTGGCCTCGGCGCCCGTGGCGCCGCGATGGCTCAGATTGAGGAGAACTGTGAGCGCTTGGCGCACAACGTCGTTAGACTTCCGTCCCTTGACGTTGACCACAAAGCCGATGCCGCAGGCATCATGCTCGAACCGTGGATCGTATAATCCGCGGGTACGGTGAGAATCCGAACGATGCTCACCTTGCTCTGTTACCATTGTAGACCTCCGCCTTGGAACAGGAGAACCCAACACCCGGGCCCCCTTGGGCTGCTTTGTGTGGCCTCTCTGCACCGGGTGCTGGGCCACCCGGTAGGCCAAACGAACCCCTGCCTAGAGGTACAGGAGTCCTCAGGGGTCATTCCCCTGCTTATCCAACATCAGCAGCATCGTATCAGTGGGGGGGTGCGAACAGCGCTATGCGCCAGGGGGAAAGGTCAGCAACAGCGATTGAAGCGGCTGGCGATGCCGGTCCCCATAGCCACTCACTTCACACCCGAGTGAATGAGATCGACTTGAG
>DAHXJB010000010.1:0-4225 GCA_027372455.1 Chloroflexota bacterium
CCCGTTCGTCGGAGCCCGAGCGGTCACATGTCCGCCATAGATGCGAAAATGCCATAACTATTGAGACAGGCTCCATGCCTCGCCCCTACACACTGCCGGCGACTCGGATCGCGAGCAGGAGCCCGCTCCTACAGCCTCCCAGCCCGCTGCTTTAGCGGCGGGTAAAGGTCCGGTCCAGCAGGAGAAGGACCCAGTAGTAAGGACTTCAGTCCTTTGTCCCCTCGCCGCAACAGGACGAACGACTGAAGTCGTTACCACAACCCTGTTTGCGCCTCACCCCTCACCCGCCCTCGCTTCGCTCGTGCGGCCTCTCCCAAGGGGAGAGGCGTTACCAGCCCCCCTATCCCCCCGGGGGAGGCGTGACGCTACGCTAGCTCGCGTCGCGGGGTGAGGGCTGGAGAGACTCAGCTTCCACCATCTGGATCCCCAACTCCTCCCACCGGGCGTTCAGTTCGGGAAGACGGCTGGTCAGCTCCGCGTATTCGGTGAGCATAGGTTCTGACTTCTGGCGGTCGGCGAATAGATCGGGGGAGGCCAACAGCTGCTCCAGTTCGCCTATCCTCTCCTCGGTGGCGATGATCTCTTTCTCCACCGCCGCCAGCTCCTTCTGCAGTCTACGAGCGCTGAGCGCTGAGCGCTGAGTGCCGGGTGCCCGGCGCCCCCTCTCCCCTTGGGAGAGGGTCGGGGTGAGGGCTGTTGGGAGCTCTGTACTCCCCCTAAGCCTGGGAGTGCCATGAAGATGCCCTCTGGCATATTCTCGGGGTGAGGGCTGTGGGGTCTCCCCTTCTCCTCGTCTCCCCTTCTCCCCATCGCCCCGTCCAGCCGCGGCCTGTTCCGCAGCCTTCTTCTCTCGGTAGTTGCTGTAGTTGCCGGGGTAGAGTGTGACCCTTTCCCCCTCGATCTCCACCACTTTGTTTGCCAGCTTGTCGATCAGGTAGCGGTCGTGGGATGCCAGCACCATGGAGCCGGGGTACTCCGACAGCGCTTCCTCCAGGGTCTCCCTGGCACCCACGTCCAGATGGTTGGTGGGCTCATCCAACAGCAGGACGTTCGAGCTGCGCAGCAGCATCCTGGCGAGAGCCAGACGGCTCCGCTCGCCGCCGCTCAGCACGGCGATCTGCTTGTAGACGTCGTCACCGCTGAAGAGGAAGCGACCCAACATGGTTCGAACGTCCTCCAGCGTCCAATCGCGAGGGGCGGCCGTGTAGAGCTCCTGAAGGACGGTGTTAGACTCCGTCAGGGTCTCCGACTGGTCCTGGGCGTAGTAGGTCCTCAGAACGTTGGCACCCAGGTAAACGATCCCCGCATCGGGTTTCTCGATGCCGGCGAGGAGACGAAGAAGCGTTGACTTGCCCGCACCGTTGGGACCCACCAACGCCACCCTGTCCCCCTTCTCCACCAGCAGGTCGCAGTCGCGGAATACCGTCTTGCTACCATAGCTCTTGCCGGTACCCTTCAGGTCGAAGACCTTGCGACCACTTGGAGTGGATGGTGGAAACCGGAACCTGATGGCCCGTGGTGCACCTGTGGGGGCCTCCACTTTCTCCATCTTGTCCAGCAACTTCTCACGGCTCTTGGTCTGGCTGGAACGCCGCTTGTCGGCCTGAAACCGGTCGATGAAAGCCTGCTGGCGTGCCAGGTAAAGCTGTTGCCGCTTGAAAGCCGCTTCCTGTTCCCTCTGCCTGCGAGTCCTTTCCTTTACATAAAAGCTGTAGTTACCCGAATACTCCGAGAGATGTCCCCGCTGAAGCTCCAGGGTTCGGCCGGTCACCAGGTCCAGGAAGTAGCGGTCGTGAGAGACGACCACCACCGCACCCCGGTATTGGCGCAGGTATCCTTCCAGCCACTCGGTGGCTCGCAAGTCGAGGTGGTTGGTGGGCTCGTCCAGCAGCAGCACGTCGGGGCGTTGCAGCAGCAATCTGGCCAGCGCGATGCGCATCTGCCATCCACCGCTGAAGTGCTCCACCCTCTTTCCGTAATCTTCCATGGTGAACCCGAGGCCGTGCAAGATCCTGCCGATCTCGGCCTCCATGGTGTAACCGCCCCGCCGCTCGAACTCACCGTGCAAATCGGCGTGGGTCTCCACCAGCCTCATCAGTTCCGCGGATTCGGCCTCGGCCTGGGCTATTTCCCCTTCCAACCGTCGCTGTTCGTCTTCCAGCGCGACCACATCCGCATAGAGGGAGAGCATCTCCTGGTGAAGGGTGCGGCCAGGCGTGATGCCGGCATCCTGAGGCAGGTAGGCGATGGTGCTGCCGGAGGCATGGTGAACTCGACCGGCATCCGGCTCCAGTTCGCCCAGGAGGATGCGGAGAAGGGTGGACTTGCCGGCGCCGTTGGGGCCCACGAGGGCTACCCGCTCGCCCGGTCTCAGCTCAAGACTGATCCCATCCAGGATCGTATCGCCGGCGAAGTACTTGGAGATGTTGTTGGCTTGCAGCATCACCTACTATTGTAGCAGGTTGGGGAGGGTGGTCATTGGTCCTTTCCGGTCTCGAAGTAGTCGTAGGCGACCTTGGCGACCCTGGAGATCGACTGCTCGGCGTCGTCGTAGTTGCCCAGGTCGCTGGTGAGAACCACCACAACGAACTGACTGTGCCGGCCATACACTATGCCCGCGTCGTGACACACCTGGGGAAGCTCTCCGCTCTTGTGGGCAACCTCCACATTGGGTGGAAGCAGCGTCGGGAGAAACGATTCCCGCTGTTTCTGACTCAACAGCCTGACGGCCTCTTTGGTGTAGCGAGGGTTCAGAAGCTTCCCGGTGGCCAGTCTCTCCATCAAGAGCCCCATCTCCCGCGCCGTCGTGGTGTTCTCGCCAGCCGGGCCACCCCAGTCCCGAGACATATCGCCGATCCGCAATCTGGTCTTCTCCAGTCCGTTGGCTTGTAGTGTCAGGTTCACGTTGTCCGTGCCCACCAGATTCAGCAGAGCGAGGGCTGCCACATTGTCGCTGACCCCGATCATGTAGTCGATCAGGTCGTGAACCTGGAACTCCTTCCCTATCTGGGCCTGCAGCACCCCTGAACCGCCGGCCCAATCCTTTTGCTGTAGCCGGATCGTCGTGTTCATGTCCGACATGCCAAGGCTCTGCTGACGAAGCAGCTCTATCAGGATTGGAACCTTGAAAAGGCTGGCCATGGGGATAACAACGTCCTCGTTCTCCTCCGCCATGGCGCCGGTGTTCAAGCTCTTGATATACACCCCGGCAGTGCCCACTGTTGGACTAATGGCATTCTCAACCAGGCTGCTGAGCTTGGGGTCAATCCAGCCGTCTTGTGCCTCTGTTATGACCGGCGTGGTCTGAAGGCCGCTGTCCGCCAAGGCTGCACTCTGGTGGAGTTCGGCACGCCGGGCACTTACAGACTCCCAGGCCGTGAAGGATACCCTGGCAGCCAGCAGCAGCAGCACGCCGTAGGCGACTATCCTCGCGATTGTGGGTGGCCCCAGCCGTATCTTACCGGCCTGGGACCTGGACGCGGAGCGAGGATGGTACGCCATAGCGTCACGGCTACCCCGAGTCGCCTCCGCGGCTGTCGACCGCTCCCTGGAGGAGCCGCTTCTCCGATCGCGGGCGGCCGAGCTCCCGAGTGGTTTTCCGGCAAGGTGGCCGGCTGATCCAGCCAGGGAGCTTCCGCTTCGGCTGACTCTCTGGCGGTTGGAAGCTCTCTTGTCCAAGAGAATTGGGTCCATGTGGTGAGAATATAGGGGAATGGTTGCCTCGCCTTATGGTAGCCTCTCCGGGCCTCTGCTAGCAAGAGGTTGAGGCGGGTGATTTGTATCGCGGTGGCATATCCTTTGCTCGGCTGAGCGAAGAAACCGGAACGCGCTCAGATCGAGGAGGTGCGGGGCGTGGGGATCAGAATGTTGACACTGCTGGTGGCGTTGGCCGGATTTCTGGCATGGGTGGGGTCCAGGAGACCCGTCTGGTTGCCCCATCCGATACGGGCTCTTACAGTTGAGGGGAAGCGTGGAGCGGAGCTGGGCGCCATTCGTTGGAGTGGAAGCTTGCTTCGCGCCATGGGGGCGACTGAAACCGCGCCCAGAGCGGAGATGGATGCGACGCTGGCTCGTCGGATCTTGTATGCGTTGCTGGATCGGCTTCAGTCCGCTGCCGTAGACGTGAGGGTGATGATAATTGGGGGAGTCATCCATCTGGAGGGAAGCGTCAGCAGCGCTGAGGCGAGGGACGAAGCAGAGCGAGTGGCGAGACAGGTCAGCGGTG